>JAZUGW010000182.1:0-2994 GCA_045641465.1 Kiritimatiellia bacterium
GCGACAACCGTGCAGACAAGGGCGACCGACAGAAACACCGACGCGACCCAGGCACCACACTTGCCCCTCACATCCGACCAAGCCGCCAACAATAGCCCGCTGACGACGCGAACACCCACGCCGACAAACACACCTCCGACAACAACGCAGGCAATCCATACAAGGACGTTGAGACAATCCGACAGGAATTCCAAAATCATCACAACATCACCTCAAGATCACAGTGAACGATTCAGGCATAAACTGCACGTTAAACGACTCGTTCTGCACATCGAGTCCGCGTCCTATGAGACGCATCAGATTCCAGTCCGAGTTGAAGAGCCAATTCTGCGGCACTGGCGGAAGCTCGAAGTCCAGAGGTGCAACCTCCTCGCGCACAACCAGGCGACACGGGGCAGCACGCAAACCAAGCGTCATTTCCCAGGAAAGCGTCTTCACCTCGTCGGTCGATGAACTCCACGCCACAAACCGCTCGCCTGCGAAACCTCGCCGCACAAACCAGGAACCCGAGTCCCAGCCAACGACCAGTCGTGTCTCGCGCGGGGATAGCACACCATCCGAGTCGGTGTCTGTTCCAAAAGCTATTTCCACGTTGTTCGTGGGGGTTGCACGGCAACCCAGCGAAAACCCAAACTTCGCCGCCCGATGAGAAAGCGACGGCAACGGCACATTGGTCACTACCTCCGTGTCGGCATGCGCTACCGACGGCAACGACAATGCCACCGGCTCCGACGCCCATGCGAACGTCGTGGCAAGAAACAGCAATACCATCAAACCTGTTTTCATTTGTTGGGCATTATACACGATTTTCCTGCTTCTGTGAAATAAAAGCCAACTTGCCATTTGGCAAGGACAACGCGAACAACAATCCCATACAGATCAACATTTTCATCTGCATTCCGATATCGCATTCATGACGTTCCTCTCCTGAGATATTTACTTTAATCCCTTTCCGCTCCCAACCATAACTCCTCCGTTGAATACCAAAGTCGGCATTATACCAAATAGTGAGCTATGTCGCAATCTCTCAAAAAAAATGGAGATTCGAAAAATGAGAATGTTTGAATGTAGTTACGGAAAACAAAAAGCCCCGTCGCGTCGAGGGACGCGGCGAGGCTTTATACGAGAGGTCGCTGCAGGCGATCAGCTCTCGTAGTCGATCGTGTAGCCGACCTTCTTGGCGAGCGTCTCGATGCCCTCGCGGAAGTCGCCCATGAACGTCACACGGTGCCACCCCTTCGAGATCCAGGTGTGCTCGATCTTCGAATAGTCGCCCGTCACACGCGCAACGATCTTCGTCCGGCATGCGCGGTCGTCGCGGTCGTTGGCCGTGACAACGCCCGTATGCAGCACGATCTGCTTCGAGCCCGGGTTGACGAGAATCGTCGTGACCGGATTGCCGATCGGCGCGAACGCGCGCACGGAAGCGCCCTTGCGGTCTTCCGAGTGGGTGAGAATCTCGAAATCGGATTCAGGACCCTGCGGACCGAAGAAGCGGCGCGTCGACACGCAGTGCGCGTAGCTGATCGCGCGGTTCGGCATGTCGAGCACGGGGTCCGACACGTAACCGATGCGGTCGTTGGCCAACGCCGAACCGATCATCATCGAAATCGTCGCGCGAAGGTCGTCCTCGCACACGCCCATCAAACCGTCGTCCTGCAGCTGCATGAAACCGAGGCAGGGATACGCATCGAGCTTGCCCGAGTAGCAGCCACCCAGACAGTTGATCGTAATGGCGTGCGCCCCATACTTCTTGAGCGTTGCGCGCATGCCGAGATACATCTTCGCGCAGCCGAAGATCGTCTCGTCCGTCACCGACGCGATCTTCTTCGCCTTCTTCGTCCAAGACTCGAACACACGCTTCGCCTCGGCCTCGTCGGCCTCGCGGCAGGCGTCGTTGACGACCTTGAACGGCACGGGGATGATCTCGATGCCCCAGGTGTTCTTGACCTCCGCCGCGAACTTCGCATCCGCAGGACGTTCGACGGAGAGAATCTTGAGTCCCTTCAGTTTCGCGAGGGCCGCCTCAGGCGTACGGCACGCGACCTTGTCGTCGAGCACCTTGATGCCCGGAGGCGGCGTGTCGGCGGGAATGAGCCGCTTGCGGATTTCCATCGCCTGTTTGCGGAAGGCCACGCCGGCGGCTTCACCCTTGAGGGTCTTCAGCACCTCGAACGCCTTCGCGACCTCCACGACCTTGTTGAAGTCGAGGGCGGCGAACGACGCGCAATAGGGAACCTGCCAATTCATCAGGTTCGAATTGTGGCGCAGCCAGCCACCGTCGCCGGCATAGGGCAACGGCGTGTAGAAGACCGGCTTCTTCGTGCGGTTCCACGCGTAGATGCACGTGTTCCAGCAGTTGAGCTGCACGAACATATAGCCCTGGATCTCGCCCTGCTTCTCGTCCGCGTCGACGAGCTTGCCCGCGTCGTGCTGGTCGATGCAGTGCGTGGGGATGAATTCGACACCGTCCACGCGCAGATTGAGCGTGTCAATCATGTTCTTCATCACCGGGCGGAAATCGAAACCGACATTCGGCCAGTCGGGACGCGACTGCACGTCGTCCTTGTGGTACGCGAAGATCACACGCACCTTCGCCGCCCCCGTCTTATCGGGGATTGCCTTGGCGTCGACCGCCGGCGGAATCGCCAGCAACAGATCGTCGTCGGAGAACAGTCCGCCGCAGCCCGAGATCGCGCCCGCACTCGCGAGCAACCCCAGCTGCATCAAAAACTCACGCCGCTTGCACCCGGCGCAGGAATGATTCATATCCATTGTTCATCCTTTCTGTTTGGAACGATGCTAACATCGTACCAAACTATTCACTGCCAGTCAAGGCAGACCAACAACTAACACGGATTACAAATCCACCCCGCGTCGCGGCTTCGTCGCGCCGTTCGGTGGATTCGCATCCGCCTTCGCGGCCGGAACCGCGTGCCGGCAACGGTTTCAGGGCGTGGCAAGCCGCCCGACGGGGAGCCGACGGGACCCGAT
>JAZUGW010000183.1:0-32709 GCA_045641465.1 Kiritimatiellia bacterium
AAGTTTCACGAACGCGGGATGCGTGGCAAGCGATCCGCAATCGCCTCCTTGCAGGGCATCGCACGGAATCACCAGTTCCTTCACGCCCGCCTTCGCGGCCGCCTTCACTTCCTGCAGCAGGTACGCGGCATTTCCCACCAGATCGCCTGAGCGAAATCCGATTGCGTCGAAAGCCATTCGTGAATCCTCTTATTTAGAGGGGAAGATGATGAAGGCCGGGAATCCCTTGATGCCCAATCCCTTGAAGTCGGCCAGTTTCGCAAATTCATCCGGCTTCTCCGCCTGCAGGCGAATCACGGTGAACGTCGCGAGTTCCTTCCGCACGGACGGATCCTTGAATGTCGTCTTCTCCATCGCCAGGCAGTTCTTGCACCAGGTCGCCCACACGTCGACGAACACGGGCTTGCCCGCCTTCTTCGCCTCGGCGAACGTCTGCGTCCAGGTCACCGGCGTCGCAGCAAGCTGACCAGCCTCCGCAGCCACCGTCGCCCGCTGCGACTTGAAACCATTCGCGGCAAGGAATCCGTACCAAACCGCCATGCCGAGGAAAACGAGACCAAACGCTCGGTTGACCCATTTCATCCACGCGCCGGGCTTCGGCAGCACCGAGAAGCCCGCCGCCGCAAACGGCCAGGGCAACCCAAGCCCCGCACCCAGCACGAACGGCAGCCCCACCGCCCACATCTTGCCCGCCGCGCACCACTTGGCGGTGAGGAGCAGCGTCGCCAGGAGAATCGGCTCCACGCACGCGCCCGCGAGCGCTGCCGCACCCGCGCCGAGGAAGAAGCAGCCCCAATAGCCGCGCAATTGCGGCGCGGCATTCGGATCCTTCTTCTTGGCAGGGGTCCGCTTGGCCTTGGGACGGAACTTCGACAGGTCGATGAAGAACACGCCGAACATCGCGAGCGCGAGGATGGTGAAAATCGTCGCCGTCACAACGTTGAACCACGGATTGGACTGGATCGTGCCGAACGCCATGCCGCCGAATGCCGCCGCACATCCAAGCGCGCCATACGCGCAGGTGATGCCGAGGCCGTAGGCAAGTCCGCGCTTCCAGCCTTTGCCCACGAGGATGAGGTTCACCGGCACGAGCGGCAGCACGCATGGGGTCAAGTTCGCCGCAAGACCGCCGACCAGCACAAGCAAGAGGATCATCAACAGCGAATGGTCTTCGAGTTCGACTCCCGCCGCCTCGTTCTTCAGGAACGCGACCAGCTTCGCGGGGTTCATATAACCCATCGCGACCCGCACACCCGGAACCGCCTTCGCATCGGCAGCCGGCTTCGTCGGCTCCGCCGGTTTGGCAACTGGCTTCTCGGCGGGCTTCACCTCGGCAGGCGGCGTTTCACCCGGGTCGTCCAGATTGTCAAGACTGAACGTGTTCGCAGCCGGGTCCTCACCCTTCGCATGCGCCTCCTTCGCCGCCTTGATGTCAGCCTCCGACACGCCGGCCTCACGCGCCGCCTCTTCAGAAAGATAACACACGCCGCCAACACAAATCTGCTCCGCGCACGCCATGAACGTCGCGAAGAGGACACTACCGATTAAAACGAGACATTTTTTCATGGCCGAAATTATAGCAAAAAAACGAAACGAAAGGTATCCAAATCAGCGTAACGTTTGATTTTTCATCTGAATGGCATTGTGGTATAATAACCCCATGAAAAAATTAATTCTTTGTTTTCTGGTCGGTCTGAGCGTGGGCTGTCTTGCCGGCGCGCTGGATCAGGTCAAGGCCCGGTGGGGACTTCCCCGCGGAAATGTTGCAGCGGCCCAAAAGTCCGCCGCCCAGTTGACGGCAGAGGGGTCCTGGCCCGACATCGACTACAAGGCACGGCAACGTTCGGGCTGGACGCTGCCCGCCCATCTCGGCCGCGTTCGTGAACTTGCAGCGGCGGCGCGTATCAACCGCGACCCGGCTTTGCTGGCCGCCGCCCATCGGAGTCTCGGGTTCTGGATTCAAAACAACTTCAAGAATTCCAACTGGTGGTGGAACGACATTGGCGTACCCAGCATGATTGGGCCAATCGGCCTTCTCCTCGACAAGGATCTTACCGAAGCGGAACGCACCTACATTCGTAAGGTCCTCTCCCGCCGCAGCCTCGGATGCATGACCGGTCAAAACCGGGCCTGGGTTGCCCGCAACTATCTGGTACGCGCCCTTCTCGACGATTCAGACGCCGACTTCCGCGCCGCACTCGATGTCGTCCTCAGCGAAGTGCGCCTCGCACCCGGCGAGGGCATCCAACGCGACGGCAACTTCCACCAGCACGGACATCAACCCCAGCTCGGCAACTACGGACTCTCCTTCCTCGCCGAACAAACCGCCTACGCCCACCTCCTTCAGGGCACGCCCTACGCCTATCCGCCCGAAAAACGTGAGTTGATCCACTTTCTCGCCGAGGGCTACCAATGGACGCTCTGGAACGGCCGCCTGGATGTCGCCGCACTCGGCCGTCAGCTTTTTCCAAACGTCGCGCGCGAGAAAGGCCGTACCATCCTCAACGCGCTTCGCACGCTTGAGAAAGACGGCTGGAAACGTCCGCCCTCGCCGCTTGGGTTCAAACATTTCGACTGCAGCGCCTATGCCGTCTATCGGACGAAATCCTGGATGGCGAGTGTCCGCGCCTCGACGGCCAAGATCATCGGCGTCGAAACGGTTGTGAACGAGGACAACACCAAGGGCCAATGCATGGCCGACGGCGCGCTCTGCGTCTATGTGACCGGCGGCGAATACGACGACGTTTTCCCCCTCTGGTCCGACTGGCGCATGATTCCAGGCGTGACCGGCTATCTTGGCAAACCCGTCGTCCGAAACGATGCCCGCAATCAGGCGGACGACATCGTCTCCCGTACGACGCCGAACGGCGGCACATTCGAATTCACCTTCTGCCGCGAAGGTCTCACCGCCCACAAGAAATGGACCTTCACCCCCGCGGAGATCCTCTGCGAGGGCTCGGGCATCACCGCCGAGGACAAATCCTATGACGTCGCCACGTGCGTCGAAGAGTCCCTTGCCGCACCCAACGCGCGCATCGTCTACCAGAAGCCCAATGAATCCTGTTTTGAAAACGGAACGATCCGCTATATCGTGGAAGCCCCGCCAGAACAGATCCGCTTCGCCGTCGAAGAACGCCACGGCGACTTCAGTGCCTTCATGCAGTCAATGGCTTCAACGCCTCGCTCCGGCAAGGTCTTCTCGTTGCGCCTCCTCCACGGACGCACCCCGAAATCAGCCCGCTACCGCTACCGCATCCAGCCTGTTGCCGTCCCTTAAAAGCGTCGTTTTGTCCATACATCCTGTTGACCGACAACTTCTCAATGGCATCCAACGGGCGAAAATGGTATAATTATCGCCCTCGGGAAAATCCCTTTTGATGAAATCGAGTATTCTATGGAAAGCTTCTATCCGCTGACATTCAACGACAATCTCCACACCGCGCTTTGGGGAACCGAATCGTGGGAGATTTCCGGTCATGCCTCTTCGCCCTCAACCGTCGCAAACGGTCCCTTCGCGGGGCGCACGCTCGAATCGCTCGCCGCAGAATTCGGACGCGCCTTCATGGGCACGCGCGCACCGTCGGAACAAACGTTTCCGCTCCTTTTCAAAGTCATCGATGCCAAGAAGCGCCTCAGTGTGCAAGTGCATCCAAACGAAGAGACGAAAGCGCTTACCGGCGGCGAACCCAAGACGGAAATGTGGCGCGTCCTTGGCGGACACGGCCCCATCTTCGCCGGACTCAAACCCGGCACAACACCCGAAATCGTCGCCGCCAATGTCCAGAACGGACGCTTCGAGGAAACACTTGTCCGCCACGACGCCCGGACCGGTCTCACCCTGTTCATCCCGGGCGGACTCGTACACGCCATCGGTGAAGACGTTCTCATCTACGAGGTTCAGCAGAGTTCCAACACGACTTACCGTCTTTACGACTGGGGACGCGTGGGCGCCGACGGCAAGCCGCGTCAACTTCACATCGCGGAATCGCTCAAGTCGATCGACTTCAATCTGCCCGTACCGGCTTCGCGCGAGACGGTTTCCTGTCCGTTCTTCAACTTCCGTCCCGTGCAGGCGGACGGCGAGATCCACGTGGCCGCCAATCCCGAAACCTTCACCGCGCTCTTCCTGACGGAAACCCGACAGAGCATCCTCGTGCCCGCGAACACCGCTGCGTCGATTCCGGCCACAGGCACCGTGCTCGTAACGGCAATGTAAAGTTAAGGGTTAAAGATTAAAAGTTTAAGATTAAGGCTAGTGGGTTGATGGTTGGGAGAAGATGATGGAAAACAAGAGAATTACTTTTTTGGACTACTTGCGGGTGATCGCCTGCTTTATGGTGATGCTCGTGCATGCCTGCGAGGGCTTCTATTTCGATGCTGAAGGCAATACGTTCTTTGCTTCGCTCGGCGATGCCCGATGGGTGTCGATCATCGACTCCGCCTGTCGTGCCGCCGTGCCGCTCTTCGTCATAGCCTCCGCATTTCTCCTCTTCCCCCTTAAGCGATCCACGGGCGACTTCTTCAAGCGTCGTCTCGTACGTGTCGTCGTCCCCTTCCTCGTCTGGTCCAGTGTCTACATCGTCTGGAATGCGCTTGACTTCAAGTCGGGCTTCGACGGCGCAGCTCTTACCGCGAACTTCAAGCGCCTCTGTTTCAACTTCCCGATGACGACCGGCGGACATCTCTGGTTCGTTCCCATGCTGCTGGGACTCTACTTGCTGATGCCGCTTCTTTCGCCTTGGGCGGAAAAGGCTTCCGAGAAAGAAGTTCGCGGCTGGTTGATCGTGTGGCTTGTGACGACGACCTTCCCGTACCTGCGAAAGCTGTGGAGCTACCTCTTTGCAAACAGCATGGACATCACCTCGGGCACCTACTGGGCGCACACGTTCGGCACGGGAAATTTCGACAACATCCCGTTTCTCTGGGGTGAATGTCCGTGGAATTCCTTCGGCACCTTCCAATATGTGAGCGGCTTCATCGGCTATCTGCTGCTCGGCCTCTGGTTCCGCAAGTTCGCGCCGCAGGTCTCGACCAAGAAAGCGCTGGCATACGCCGCGCCCGTGTGGTGTCTCGGCTGGCTTGCGGCCGCGTTGCCGTTCTTCTACCGTATTCCGCAGGCGGCCGGCTTCCCGGTGAAACTTCCCTACTCTTTCGCCGTCGACTTGGAAATGAGCTGGGAATTCTGTTCGCTCGGCGTCGCGCTCACCGTATTCGCGTACTTCTTCGTGATCCGCCAGTTCTCGGGCGAAGGCGCCTTCTACCAGAAGATCGTCCGGCCCCTGTCCGAGGCGAGCTATGGCACCTACCTGATGCACATGCTCATCCTTACGCCGGTGCTCGGACTCTTCAAGCCCAACCTCCCCACGCCGGCCACGATCGTTCTCACGGCCGCAACGACCTTCCTGGCCGCCTCCCTCATCAGTGTTGTCATTCGCAAGATTCCGAAAGTCGGTCAATACATCTGCGGCTAATGTTCATTGACCATCTGAATTAAAATCGATAACTATGCTCTACAATCAGGATACTCCCCTTTCTCTCGCTGAAAAGGACCGTCAGGCCCGTGAATGGTGCGCCGATCCGCATCGGTTTTTCAAGGCGTTCAGTCGTACGGCCAAGCGTTTCCAGTTCCAGAATCGTTCGCCCCGCTATCGGGTGATGACTCTGGTCGGCAGTGCGAACGATTTTCTCAAATTCCACCCCGTCAAGCTTTCCATCTGCGACCATCTCGCGCATGTGACGAGTTGGGAGGATGTGTTTGCAACCGCCATACGCGAGCTCGTACAGGCGAAACCGGCCTTTATTCGAACGCTTTCGCAAGCCGGCTATCTGCCCTGGATGGAGAACCTGAACCCGTCGGTCGATCTGCTGACGGCCTTCCAGAATGGTGAAATCAATTTGAAATTCATGACGCTGGTCGAAGCATTCTGCGCCGTGCAATGGCTCATCGTGATGTGCGACATCAAGTTGAACGACGTCATCGTGCAAATCGACCCGTACGAATCCGAAGAGGCCTGGCGCAAACGCGAAGCGGAAATCCGCGCCAAACGGCAGGAAGAATCGCGCGTGCTGCGCGAAATCGACGATGCACGCGTCAAGTGGGCCGAAGAGCATCCCGAGGACGACTACGCACAGGAAGTCGCCCAGCGAATCAAGTCCGGTGAAAAGCCGAAAACAAAACCCAAGGAGGATCTGACATGGGAAATCTAATCGGAGCCGCGCTTTCCATCGCCTGGGAATGCGCCAAGGTCATCGCAAGCGTGATCATCAACGGTTTCGGCGCCTGCGGCAGCCTCGGTACCTAACGAACCGAATCCATAAATGTTTATTGTTTTGAATATGGCAACATCTTCATTCCGACAACTCCACTTCTAATTTTAAATCAGCTCGGAAGCATGCCAATATTATAGCACAATCACACTTACCATGAAGTGAGTCATTTCAATCAACGGCATGTCATTGAAAGACGAATCCAGAAAGAGATGTACAAGAAAAAATAATAGACAAGACAGAACAGAATTACCGTCAAAAACATTGCAACCCTTCTTAAATCGCGTCGGCAAACTTGATACGCCAGTGGAACAATGCCGAGAACAATCGGTACCGTTGTATAGACATAGACAGACAGAAACACATTCCAACTGCACGGAACAATTTCTTCAATCTCCGGCGGAAGCGACATATGCAATCGGACCAAAATCAGCACAATGCCAACCACTGGCAACAAGACACCAACACCGAACAAGAAAATTGGCGATTCAAGGAAAAGGAAACATAAACGCCTGATCATCTCTAGTACACCTTTCACAAGATCAAACATTCTCATGCGTTAAGTTCCTCAAACAAGAATGTTCGGCATCTTTTATAACGATATTCAGATTACTCCCAGACATGACACGCCTAACCTCCAGTTCATCCTCCTTTCTAATGATCAATTCCCTCAGATGTCACTCTGTCGTAAATTACGAGGACGGCATTGATCTTCCTCTTTGATGATGATATCCACCTGCCTTCCAGACAGAATGCGACGGACAGGTCTTTCGTCTTCCTTTTGAATGACCAGCTCCTTTAAGTCGGGAAGCAGAGAAAGACGTTCCAACCCGTCCAGCGGGAGCTCGGACACCGACATATCAAGGCGTTCAACCGAACGCGCCACATCCTTGAGTCGATAATATATCGGCGGCGTCAACTTTTTCAATTGGCTCAAATGGCGTAGCGAGTCGAGTTCCAGAAGCAACGCCCCTTCCATGTCGAGTTTCTCAAGGGGCACCCCTTTCAACCAATAAAAAGAAGTCACGACGATTGCAAGACCGACGTCATCCGGGCAAGGTTGCCAGTCTGCCCAACCACGAACAATCAATGATTTGAGTTTCTTCATTGTCACGGCCTCAGCATCCAGCCCCATGACCAACAAGCTGCCCCCCTTGATTTCCAAGTGTTCCAGTTCCGACATTTGAGGCAAACGGCAGAGAGACGTTGCGAACATTGAATAATCACCTGCCGAAGGGAATTCAAGTTGTAAATATTTGAGGCGGGGGAAACGGGCTAATTCGGGCAACATGCGCGAGACTTTTTCCTGACATTCGCCAAGCGGATTCTGTTCATCGTCCACTGGCACATCGATCTGCCATGTCAGCGCACGGACATTCTCAAACCTGGCGGCATTCAATGGCGGCATGGCACCGACAATTGTCAACGCCGAAGTCTCATTCGAAATCAAGGCCAACTCTTTCGCGACATGGGGTTCGGAATAGACCCACTGCGAAACCACATCAGGAATCGCAACGCCTGCGCAAACATACTCGCCTCTTCCAGGTCTGGTTGTCGCGCTTGCCCCTTCGACAGATGCGACTGATCCTATGATCGAATGAATGTCGATCTCGGAACTCCCTGAGTGTTGTCCCGAGCACCCACTCATAATCAGACACAGAAAAAAACAGTACGCACTTATTCTCCGCATTTTCTACATCCTTTCACTCCAGCTATTGTTCCATTCTTATAAATTACTTTGAGAGCTCTAATAAAATCCGTCTTCTGGGCAAACGCAGTACCCGACGGCGAATAATAGAACTGCTTTAGTGCTGCTGAATATAACGTTGAAAGTCTGCGGTTCGTGCCAATTGATGAGCCAATGATCTCGTGGTGGTCGTTGTACGCGAAGCGGTCATCGTTACGCGTGATGGGCCAATTGTGCGCGTCGAACGAATACGCGAACGAGGCGAATTTAGAATTACCAACCATTCCCTGTCAGCGAATAGGCCTGGTGCGGTTCTGGGGGCACATAGCCATGCGTTGATCCCTGAACCCAGTTGATCTTCTTCGGACAGTTCATGTTGTTGTAGAGAATCGCAATGCCGGACGGTGGACATGTATAGTCGCCCAGTCCTGCACGCGTAATCTCGACACGGCAGGTCTTCGGGAAGCGCTTGGCGAAGTTGATCGGATCGTAATATCCCATCGCAGGCGTCCAATCGACACCCCAGCCTTTCTTCACGCGACTCGTCGTCGCATTTCCACCCATGTCGCAGCACCACGGAATTCCCGCAAGCGCGAGCGAAACCTGCGCGTCGAGTCCCGCCGCCCAAAGCGTCTGAAGGCCACCCTGGCTACCGCCGGAGACGATCAGGTCCTTGCCGTTCCATTCCGGCATAGACTTGAGATACGCCAACGCGCGCATCACGCGCCATGTCATGCCTTCGAAGTAGCACCCCTTCGGATTCGGATGTTCGGCGGCCGCAAGCGCATAGGACTTTCCGTGCGAAGCGATCTTCTTGCCATATTCCGTGTAGTAGGCCTTCTCGCGGTTGAGATCGAAGCCGTGCGCATTGATATGCAGACGGATTTCGTTTGCCGGACCGTCTTTCGGCGCATACTCGCCCGACTTGATCCAGCCGCTGTAGCCGTCAACTGCCAGATGCGCCGGGAATTTCTTTCCCGTCTTCGCCGCAACCGGGATGGTGATGTGTCCGGTGACAGGACGCGGCCCCGCGCACGGAATCACAACGGCATAGACATCGGCCGTTCCCCTCGACGGCTTCTTCTCCAGCTTGACAAGGCCCTTGAACGGCACCGCCTCGAGCTCGGCCTTCTGCTTCGCCCAGAACGCGTCGAAGTCCTTCGGTTCCGGCACACCCTTCAGCAGCTCGGGCTGAACGGCCGCACCGCCGTCGAAGAAGATGCGCGAATCGCGACGACCTTTCATCGGACTCCGAACCTCATTGCCCTTCTTGTCGACGACCCAGGCGTTCAGACGCACGAAACCGGGTTCATTGAGCGTCATCTCGTACGTGTACGGCTTGTCGAGGCGCAGAGGGACTTGTCCGGCATTGCGCTGTCCGTCATCGCCTGCCAAGACCCACTTGAGGAAATAGGTGTCCGGCGGCAACGACTTCACATTCTGCAACGTCAGCGTGAATTGAATCTTCTCGCCCGGCTTGTATTCAGTCGCCCGCGCCTTCTGCGTTTCACCATGCAGAATCGCGCGATCCAATTCACCGGCCGCGAACGCGGCACACGCAAACGCCGTTGCGGCAAAAAGAGTTCCCAGATGTTTCAACATGATCAATCTCCTTTATTCTTTATTTCAAAACATCTTTAAGCGCGTCAAGCCAGAGCTCGTAGCCGGCATCTGTCGGATGGATTTCATCGGCCATGATCGAATGCGGCACCCAGCCGTTCGGACCGACCATCTTCGCATTGAAATCGATCCAGACGATCTTGCCGTCCTTCTCGGCGAACGCCTTCAGCAGTGCATTCGTCTTGTCGTTGCGCGCTTTCGCCGCAACATGGCGCTGGGACTTCGCCGAAGCGCCACGCGGGAAAATCGGATGAAGCACGATCTTGGCCTGCGGCTGCTTCTCGCGGATGAGCGACACGATCTTCTCGACGCCTTTCGCGACATTCGCAGGATCCGTCGTCGAAGAGGAATTGTTGTTCGTGCCGATCATCAGCACGATCGTCTTGGCCGTGTAGCCATCAAGCTCGCCGTGCAGAATGCGCCAAATGACGGTCTCCGTCCGGTCGCCGCCGTAGCCGAGATTGAGCACGCTCCGCCCCTGTGCAAGCTTGGCCCAGCTCTTCGGATGATGCCATTCCCAGAAGTGCATGATCGAGTCGCCCAGCATCACCAGATCAACGGTCTTTCCCTTGTAGGACTCGATGAGCTGATGGCGGCTCAAGAAACGATTCGCCCACCAGTAGTCGCCGAAGAGTCCCGGGTCACGGCGCTTGTCCTTGGTCCGACTCTCCATATGAGAAACGGCCGTCACTTCAATCGGGAGCTTCGGCGTGGGTTGAGGTGCCGCCCAGACACCAACAGACGCGAGGGCGAACAACAGAACGATTTGTTTTTTCAGATGCATACTCATTTTCCTTTTTTTGTTTTTCAAATTCTTTCTATGCTCAAGAACGGCAGACCCAACTTGCTGCTTGGATGCGTTCACCCTTGAAGCGTCCAGCCGAAGTCGTTATGGTAGATCATCTGGCGCGTCATGCCGCCGTCGATGCAGATGTTTTCACCCGTGATGAAACCGGCCTTGTCGCTCGCGAGGAAAAGAACCATGTTCGCGATGTCGAGGGGATTGCCCACGCGTCCGGCAGGCTGCTGGGTGGCATCAGGTCCTTCGTAGACCTTGTAGGCCGTATCAATCCATCCGGGCGAAATCGAGTTCACCCGCACCTTCCCCGCCAAACTCACCGCGAGCGCATGCGTGAGCGCAGCGATACCGCCCTTCGCCGCCGTGTAGCTTTCGCTCTGCGGCTGGCTCATCCGATCGCGTGAGGACGAAATATTGATGATGGAGGCGCCCGCCGCAAAATGATCCTTGAAGAGCTTCGCGAGATAGAACGGCGCCACCACGCCCACCGCCTGTGCGTAGGCGAATTCTTCGTAGGTGCAAGTGTCAATACCTTTGAAGAGCGGAAGCGCGTTGTTGACGAGGACGTCAATACGACCTTCTTTCGCAATCACTTCGCCCGCGAACCGTTCGAGTACGGTCTTGTCGGAAATATCGCCCACGAACCACTCGCCCGGCTGTTTGTCGATGATGTAGACCGTTGCGCCGATCTTGCGGAATTCCTCGGCAAGGCACTTGCCGATTCCCTGCGCGCCGGCTGTCACCACCACGACCTTACGGCACCTTTCTGCCGTCGGAGAGGAACGCGGTCCTTCCTGTTCACCCATGACATCCGTCCTTTCGTATGACGATTCTTCTCCCACACGCTCACTCGACCACGTCGAACTCGGCCAGATGCGCCCACGGCCCCACATGCACCGAGAGCGCCGTGAACTTGACGAAACGCGCTTTCACCGGACGGGCGAACGGGATCGTCTGCGCCTTCGCCGTTTTCGCGAGCGTCTTCTCCGCAGCGACCTGCCAGGTCTTACCGTCAAGGCTCGTCTCCACGCGGCACGCCTTCACAAGGCCATTGGGGTTTCCGTCCAAACGACCCGACACCGTGACGCCCTTCAACATCGACTCACGCCGCAGCGTAAACGTAATCCAATGCGGCGGCTCGGGGTCCTTGCCGTTTTTCCAGCGTGTATGCCAGATCGTCGCGGGATCGCCGTCGCAGGCATTCTTCATCTCCCAGCCGCCGGCTTCGTCGGACGAGCAGGCAATCGCCCGCACGCGTCCCTGCGCCGCCTCGAGCGCGCGTACCTTTTCAAGCGGGACTTCAACCGCCGGCGCCGTCCGATCCGAGAGAAGATAGTCACACACGCTCTTGAAGAGGAGACGCGTCTCCGGACGCGTCATCTGCTCTGCACGGAAATCGACGCCCGAAACGATGAGACGTCCCTTCCCCACCTTGACTTCCGCGAGCAAGGCGAGCGGTTCACTCGTGAACCAGTCGGGTACCACGCGCACAATCGGACGAATCGCGGGATCAAGCAGATCGTAGCGGATGGCACTGCCCTTCAAGCACGCTTCCCACCAGAGCCAGTCGCTCACCTTCCCGCACGGGAAGCCCGCGAGCGCAGGATGCGCAGGATCGGGAATGAGTCCATTCGTGTGCGGCGGCTGTCCAGCTGTCCAGGCCGTGTTCCAGAATACGGTCGAGAACCCGAGAACGCGATTCGCACCCGCCTTCGACGCGAGGAATCCCTTCGGCAGCGAGAGAATCGCGCGCCCGCCACCGGCCAATATCTGTTCAAGGCGATCATCGACCGCTGTGAAGACCTCCACCTTGGGCGTTTCAATTCGCGCCGGGAGATTCCACACAGGCCACTCGTTCATCGCCCCGTCGATTTCAACGCGCAAGGTGTAGCGCGCCGGTGCGGAAAGACGCGCAAAATCGATTTCAATCGTACCGAGCGGGAGCGGCGAGCCGAGCGGAAGCTCGTTCACCGACAACGTACCGCCGAGTGTTCCCACGGACCATTTCACCTGCGCGTTTTTGAGCGGACGCGCGTAGTTAGCCGCTTCCAGAACGACCCGTGCCACCTCGCCCGTGAAGGCGAACGACGTGAGCCGCGCAAGCGGCACAAGCGGCGCGTTCCAACGGCGGAACTCGTCCGGTCCCACATAGCCCTTCTCCTCGTGGAAAGCGTCCATAAGTCCCGTGAGCGCCGTTCCCTGCCCCATGAAGTCGACGAGCGAGAGAATCTGATATCCGCCCATCCCAGGCGTACGCAGCACGGCTTCCATATCGTGCTTGTAGCAGAGGGTCTGAAGGCGTCCGGAGGCAAACAGGAAATCGTCCGCCAAGGCAGCAAGACCGTTCTTCGCAAGACGGTCGCGGAAGAGCTCGAAATTCTTCGCCTTCAGGTCGCCCGTGTATTTCGAAATCTCGCGCAAGTTGGGGAAGGCGCACCACTGTCCCTGCTCGTGCGTGATGACGGGACGCTCCGCCTTCGCCGTCTGGTCGATGAAATTGAAGTCGGCGGTGGGCGGTGCCGAATTGATACGGCTTCCCATGCCTTCGCCCCAGCGGTAGAGTCGCGGCGACGGATCGACGAACACGTCGCTCTCCGGCAACTTCGGCCAACCCGACGCGGCGGAGACGAGGAAGCGCGAATCCCGCGCATGCCAGCCCCGCACGAAGTCGGCCAGGAACTTCTTCTGGTTGCGTCCGCTCGGTTCATTGCCATGGACGAGCAGACAGAAGCTCGGATGGTTGCCGTAGGCTTCGACGATGCGGGCCGCCTCCTCATGGAGCCAACGGTCCGTCGCGCCGCCGTCGCCGACTGTCGTCCACACGCTCGCCTCGATCTGGAAATAGAGACCGAGTTCATCTGCGACCTCGAACGCCGCCTCAGGCGGACACCACGAGTGGAAACGCACGTGGTTGAACCCCCAGGCCTTCATCGTCTTCAGCTGGCGCTCCCACTCTGCGCGATCTGTGGCGGGATAACCCGTGCGCGGACACTGCGCGCAATGGACCGTGCCGCGCAAAAAGGCCGGATGGTCGTTGAGGAAGAGACGCTTTCCCTCGCGCCGCCAGCTACGCACGCCATAGCGGACCTTTTTCACGTCGCCGCCAAAAGCGATCTCCGCCGTGTAGAGGTTTGGATGGAACTCGTCCCAATCCTCCACGTTCAGCGGCATCGGCTGCGTCACGACGCCCATCTTGCCGCTCGCCGTACGCACCTCGGCGATGAGCGTGCGCGTGGCACGGTCGGGCGTCAGTTTCACAGACGCGATTTCATCACGGGCGCGGAAGTCGATGGCGAGGCGGCCGATCGCACCGTTCCAATTGCCGGCGATGTGGTCGGAAATCGAATGGGCGTTAATTCCCGGATTGATGGCGTGAATCGCGTTGTCGATCTCAAGACGCAACTCGTGGCGTCCGGGCGCGAGCTCGCCAAGCGGAATCTTCTGCGGCGCCGAAAGCGCCTCGCCGCGTCCCTTCTCCACACCGTCGACAAACACGACGCTGCACCAATGCGCGCGTTCGAGGAAAAGTTCTGCGAGGCGTCCCTTGGCGGCATCCGGCACATCGATCGTACGCGTAAAGACGACCTTCCCCACATAGTAATGACTCGGCGTGAGGAAGAACGGCATCTTCACGTTTTCCGGATGAGCGACGACTTCCGGCCAGGCCGCGCGCCAACCGGGCCGGAGCGAAAGCGTCCACGGCGTATCAAGTGTAATCGCGTTGCCAAGTCCCTGCTCGGAAATCGATCCCGGCAGTCGGACGACCTGAGACCGGCCATCCGAAAGCGTCGCCTTCCACGCTCCCGCAAGTGAAAGCGAACAACTCTCTCCCGCCCAAACGCTTCCCACGGAAAGCAAGGCACCCAGCAAGGCTAATTGTAAATTTTTCATACGAAAATTTTAGCACAGCCCCACCGTGGGAAGCAAGGAGAAATTCAGCTCGCCCGGCAAGACGTCAACGAAGGATGACAGCCGTTCCAGAACTGTCCACGCGCAGACGCTTGTTGTGGACGGTGATGGCAAGCCCGGGGCGCTCCTCGCCGTTCACGATCACCTTCCAGTTCTTGAACGAACCCGAGGCGTTCTCAACGACAAGCGGCAGGGTGAAGTGCGAGCCGAGATCCTCGGGTGCGTTCACCACCTCCAAGACGCCGCCCGCCTGCGTCGCAAGCAGCGTCACCGTGCCCGCACTCGTCCAATCCACCTTCACGCCCGTCGCCTTGAACTGCGGCGTGGACACGGCCAATGTCGCCTCCGCCGCCACCTCCACCGTCCCGAGCACACCCGCTTCGTCGCTTGCGGGCGAGGCGAGCGGCACAAGCGAATACGGCACGCCTCCATTGAAGGCCGTCGTCGCCGTGTGGGGCGCTGCGACATTCGCGCGAGTATCCACTGTGACCCAATTCACACCGTCCGCACTCGCTTCGAGCTTCCAGGTGTTGGGATTGCGCTGCCAGAAATTGACAGCATGAATCGTCGAGGTCAGAAGATAGCCTGTCACGGGCGCGGCCGTATCCGCCAGACGCATGGTGACGATGATCCACGAGCTCACCGTGTCCGGCGTATTGAGTTTATGATCGGTCACGCACCATTTCGTTTGCGGATTCCCGTCAAACAGCTTATCCACGGTTTCGTTATTGCCATGGGCATATCCTTTCGCCTGGGCAAAAGTACCCGACCGGAGCGACGTTGCCGCCGTGCCATCGCTCATCATCTGCAGGCCCTGGTTCACCCGGTTTCCGGCAGCATCGAAAAGGGAAAGTTCGGAAGTTTCCATGATTTCACCGGACTCCGTCTTCTGGAACGACATACGGAACCACTTCCAGCCGTTGGACGGGAACGGCGCCACCGTGAGGCGGCCGCCCGCCACGCGCAAATCGCCTGCGAAGTTCGGCGTGCCTATGAGCGCGGCTTCGCCCGTGCCGCTCTTGACAATCGCGCCCGAGCCGGTGACGGACGCATTCACGAATCCGTCCGTGAGACGCAGTTCGCCGCCGTTCGTGAGAGCAAGCGTCTCCACGTTCACGCTGGCTGCCTTGAGCGGCATGCCGTCCATCGTGAGCGACGAACCTGGCGCCCCCCACACGTTCACCGGTGTATTGGCGGAAGGAATGTCGAACGGACCCGCCCAGGACCAGCGCGCCGTCGGTGCCGTGAAGTTGAGGCGCTTATCGAGGGTCACCCAGGTTTCGCCGTCGTCGCTGCCCTGCAGAAGCCAGTCTGTCGGATCGCGTGAATCCTTCGTCCCCGCCCCCATGTTCGATGTCGCCCAGTTGTAGGAGGTCACACGCTGGGGCTGGGCGTAGTCGATCTGCAGGCGGATGAGGCCCTTGTTCGCCGCCGCCTTCGTAGCGGCGCAGCGGAAGTCGAGGTACTTTGTCGAGAGCGAGCCGTCGAGCGCGTACTTCGGCTGTTCGGCCGTCGGCGAGTTGCTGTCGGCATTGTTTGCCTGCGTCGAGGAAAAGCCGCTGCGCTTCCCGGTCACATCCTCGTCGCCATCCATCAGCTTCAATTCGGCAAATTCCATGCTGTTGCAGTTGGAACCACACGCACGCAGCACCACGAACCGATAGTGACGGTAGGTAGGCGCACGGCATACCGCTGCACCCGAGAGGACGAAATCGCCGTCAAGCGATCCGTTCATCGTGAGCGTGCCCGAGCCCTCCTTGCGAATCGTCGCGTTCGCAATCGGCGCAAAACCAAGTTCGGCGTCACCATCGCCGCGCCCCACGACAACCGTCGCCTTCGTTGCCGACGTATTGACCAACGCACCGTTATCGTAGGCGGTGTTGAAAGTTACGGTATGTCCGTTGAGGTCGAGCGAAGCCGGATACTCGGCGCGCACATCGCCCGCATTCGATCCCGTCGGGAACGCGACATCCGATGAGAACGTGGTCGTGCCCCCCGTGAAACGCGTATCGCCCGCATATTCAAGCGTCGTCAACTTCCCGAGACCGAAGGTGAGCGAACCGGCGCCTGTCCGCGCGAACCCGCCTTCGCCCATGAAACGCGCCGTCACACCATCGCCCGACATGAAGGTATTCGCATTCGCGGGGAAATCGAAAATGATGTCATGCCCCGCCGAGGCAATGAAATCCATCTTGCCGTTCTGATTAAGCGAGAGCAAGGTCTTGCCACTCCCCGTGGCCGAGACACGTCCACCCTCGAACACCATCTGCCCGGCCGGATCGTCGTTCTTAATGAACTGTGCCACTTCAAGCGAAGTTCCTTCGCCGAGCGAGACCGTCGCGCGCACGGTGTCACGATCGGCACCGTCAATCGGACCGTAGGGCGTAAAGGTGAAGGTGTTCCCCGTCACCTTGGCGCCATCCTGCAAGGAAATCGACCCCGTCGTCACGCGACGCGCTGTCCCCACATCGCCTGCGAGAATGACATTTGCGAGGTTCATCGTAGCATTGGAGACAACGAGCGTTCCCGCATCGCCGCTCTTGCCCACATAGGTGTTCCCCGTCACTTTCACCGTTCCACTCGTCACGGCAAGCGTCGCCGCCGTTTCCCCTGTACCCGTCACATCGAGAGAGGCGAAACTCGCCGTTGCGCCCGGTTCAACGAAGAGAGCCGTACTCACGGGATCGAGCGACACCGTTCGACCGTCCGTGAAATGGGCCGTGCCCTTGCCCGCTACGCAGAGCGGCACATTCCCAAGCCCTGTATTGGCGAGGTTGAAAGTAGTTCCCGCAAGCGTCGTTACCAGGAACGGATTCTCGGGCGAAATCGCGCCCGACGTCACCACGCCAGTCAATGTCGCGGTACCCGCGGCCGGACCCATCAACTGATTGTCGTAATAGAGCGTGTTCAGGCTAACGAGATCAAGATCCGTCGTAATATCGAAATTCACTTGGAAAACCGCCTTCTCGGCGGGTGTATCCTCCCATGTGATTTTCTCGATGTCGGACGGTGAACACACTTGAAAATGCGCACCGGCGGCCACATGCAGCGTCTGGTCCGCAGCAAGGGGATTTTTGAGGTAGAGCGTGCCTTCGTCGACAAAGACCTTGGTCGCGCCAGCCAGCTCATTGAGAACGACGAGCGTACCCGTGCCCGTCTTGTGGAATTCGGCGGGGCCGGTCTGCCCCTCGGCCGACGTCACCAGAATGGGACTTTCAATCCGCGTCGTCACTCCGTTCGGAACACCCACCGAACCGAGCCCTTCCACTTCCACGCGGGCAAGGCTCTTAATCGACCCCGAGGTAAGGCAAATGGTACCGCCTGACAATTTGAGCACGCTCAGATTCGCCGACGGCGCATCATAAGGCGCAACGCCCTGCACCGTCACCACGCCGCCCTCCTGAATGTCGAGCGTTGCAGAGCCACCCTTCTCGCCGAGATAAAACATTCCGGTCGTCGTAAGCGAACCCGCCACCGTGCCCGTACCCGTACCGTTGTTCGGTCCGAGAATGACAATCGAAGCCGTCGCCACGCCACCGTGATCGATTTGCAGAGTACCATTTCCAAAATAGTCACCGAAACGCAGCCAGCTTGTTGTGTTGACCGTACCACCGGCGGCAACGACAAGTCGCCCTGAACCACCCGGTCGCGGTCCAAACGCGAGCGGGGTCGTTGCAGAGATGGTTCCTCCTTCTCCCACCGTCAAACCGCCCTCATGCCCCGCGCCGTAGCCAAAAGCATTGTAGGTAAGAACATTTGAAAAAGTCAGCGTGCCGTTCTTCACCGTGAGGAAACCGTTGTCGGCCTGCACGCCGTTCACGGTTGTTGTAACGCCGTCCAGAACGAGCGGTGTCGCCCCGGCCACATCGAGCGTTTGATTGCCCGTGAAGGTCTGTCCCTTCCACGCGCCATCTTTCCAATACGGCGCAAGCGTGGTCACATCGCGTTGGAAGACGGCATTCTCCTCTTCGAAGTTCGCGAGCACCTGCGCCGCCGTGAGGCAGCCGTCATGCACGCGCACCTTGGCAATGTCGCCCACGAAACCGTTCGTGTAGCTTTTCGACGAACGGTTCCAAACACCGCCCACCGTACAGAAGGCTGTGTCGCTCGACAACTTCAATGTCTGCCACACTGACGAGACACGCCGTCCGTCCACATAGAGGCAGGTATTCGTGCCATCGACCGTATTGACGAGGTAATGCCATTCGCCGGCCGTGGGGTACGTCACCCCCGTCGGCGCATTGACTCCCGCATTGCCATACCAGGTGAGGTTGCCGCTACCATAATATTCAACGGCGTTCTTAACATCTGTCGAATAGCGCATTTCGCACACCGTACCGTTGTTGTTGCTGAGACCTTCGCGCGCCGTCGTCGCGAACATCGTATGCGTGCCCGTGGGCGTAGAGGAACACACCCAGAGTTCAATCGAATAGTCGTTGGCACCGAGAATGCTATTGGGCGTCGCCACCGGACACCGAAGCACAGTCCCTGCGCCGTTGAAACGCACCACGGGTATGCCACTCCGCGTCTGGCGCGTGGGCGGGGTGGACGCATTCACAGCCTCGAAATCGCCAAGCGTACTCCCGCCATTCCAGGAAAGGACCCCCGCGCCATCGGCAAGCGAAAGCGTCGACGCATCGAGATTCAACAACACCGTCCCCGCCTGTTCAAGTCCGAACGCGAACAGCACCTGTGCGAAACAAACCGCCACAATAATCTTCTTCATTCTTCCTCCACAAAAAACTCTGATTCGAAGAGCCCCCCTACACCTCACTCGAGAATGACTGTCAACTCAACAATTCCTAAACATTATACAAAGAAACACTCCACAAGGCAATTCGAAATTCACTGGAGTCGCGTCACTTCAGACGTAGCCGGCGGGGACGGACATGTCGCCGACGGGCTTGGAGGTCTTCCATCCGCCGCGTGTGTAGTCCGGAAGGTTCTGGGGCTGCGAACCGGTGCGTACGCTGCGCTCGGAAACCTCGAAGATCGAGCTCCAGGTGGCGAGATCGTACACGTCGACGTCGAGCGGGAGGCCCTTGCGCAGGCAGTAGCTCCAACGGAAGTCCATGAAATAATCCATACCACCGTGCCCACCCATCTTCGCCCGGTCGGCGTAGACCTTCCACATCGTCGAACGGTACTTGTCGGCAAACGCCTTCAGTTCCTCCTCGCCCATCCGGCCCGCGCCGCGGGGGAACTGCTTCTCCAGCGCCACCTCCAGGGGGTTGGCATGGAAGGTGCCGTGGAAACCATAGATCTTGTATTCGCGCGTGTAGGGCATCGGAATGCTGTTGCACTGTCGCAGCAAGACGGTCTTGCCCTGCGCGGTACTGAGAATCGTGGTGTTGAAGTCGTTGCACTCGAACTTGAGCTTCGAAACCGGCGCATTCGGGCCATATGTCTTTCGGGCGACCTCCTGCCAGGCGTACGGCTTGTTGCCCATGGAGACGAGATGGTCGAGGCGGTCGCCGTGGTTGATGTTGAACGCAAACGCGAGCGGTCCGAACTGGTGGATCGGATATTGCATCCCCGTGTGATCAATCATCGCGCGCAGCGATGTGTGCATGTCGGTGGGGGAAAGGAAGCTCTGGTCCCAGTGGGGCGCCGGCATGCGGGTGTTGTGGAGGTAGCACCCTTCCGCGTGCACAAGTTCGCCGAGCACCTTCTGACGCGCCACGTTGATGAGCATCTGCTCCTCGTCGCCATAACAGCAGTTGGCGAGGAGCGAACAATGGCGACAATACTTTTCGGAAGCCTCGACAAGCTGCCAACCCTGCTCGACCGTGCGGCAGCCGGGCACCTCCATGAACGTGTGAAGTCCGCCCTGAAGCGTGCGCAGCGCGATTTCGGTGTGGGAGACCCAACTCGTGTTGATGTGAACGACGTCGCAGACGCCCGCATCCGCAAGCCGCTTGTAGCCCTCCGGACCGACAAAGCCCTCCGGCTCGGGGAAACCCGCACGCTTGACGGCGTCCTGTCCCCATCGAACCCGATCCGCCAAGAGGTCGCAAACCGCAGTGACTTGCAGGCCTGGCACCTTGCAGAGCCGCGCGACCGCCGATCGGCCGCGTCCGCCGATGCCGATCACACCCACCCTGATCTTGTCAAACGGCTTATCCACAAAGCCGCGCATCGGCATGCCCTCGGTCTTTACCCGCTCATTCGCCGCCACCGACGCCGCCGCCACCGCCATGGTGGCGATTCCCAAAAACTCTCTGCGCTGAATTGCCATCTCCATTCTCCTTTTGGTTCTTCTTTTCGAGTTCAATTCATCGGAAGCGGCAACGGATCAATTCCTCACCGGTGACGTTGTCATAACCAGCCCCCCGGCGGCAACCCCGCCAAGAGGCCGTACGTTCAATGCTATCCAATCGTTACCTCAAGCCCGTCTTTCGCCGCACGGAGCGTGGGAGGCAGTTCGGCGTTGATCTTTTCAACCGGCCAGTTTCGATACTTGATGCCGAGATGCGTCAAATAGACATGGTGGCCCGTCGCCGGCGGTACAAGGCGTTTGGTCTTGAGCAGCACATTGACCGTGCGCGCCACCAGCTGAGCGCTTGAATGCACGAAGATGCGGAAGTCTTCATCGCCGTCTCCGTTCGTCGCCTCCATGATCAACGCCGTGAGCGCCTGCGGCTTGTGGGCCATCGGATTGTTGACGAAGGACTTCGCATAACCGGCTTCGGAGATGTGCGCATCGATGCCGACCAGCCATGACGCCTCACCGGGGATTCCGCCCGTGTCGGTCGCATAAAGAAGGCGCGAGGAACCTTTTTCAACGAGGTAGAGAGAGGTCCGCTCCAGTACGCCATCCGTCATGCGCCCAGTACAGTGGTTGGCCGGAACGCCCGTGATGCGCAGACCGCACACCGTCACAGGCTTCCCGAACGGCAAACCGATGACTTCCGGTGCGGGGAGGCCGAGTTTCGCCGCCGCGGCATTGACTTCCTTGCGCGCGGCACTTGCCCAGGACTCCTGCACATACATCCGCTTGACACCGGACTTGACTGCCGCGGTCGGATTATAGTGGTCGCCATGGGAATGGGTCTGGAAGAGCGCGTAGGGATGGCAGTCTTTCGGCAGGAAGTCAAACGAACAGTCCGTGAAATCGAGCAGTACTTTGTTTTCGACGAGCAGACTGGACTGACGACGTGCATGGGGGTTTTTCGCATACTCTTTTTTCCACCCGGCCGCACCGCTCCCCAGGAAGCGCACCTTGATGCCACTCTCGGACGAAAAAACCGAACCATCTGAAAAGAGATCGGTCTGGGCCTGCTCACCCGACTGAGCAGCAAGCCCTGCGGCCGTTGCCGCCGTTGCCAAAAGAAATCCACGACGTGAAAAATCCATTTCTACTTCCTCCTCATCAACGATTCATTCGGAACGTTCCATCACGAGACGGATGCCGACGTTAAAGACGCGCTGCCAGTCGAGGTACTGGTTGCGACGACCGTATGTTGCACGCCGCGGAAGGATGTTGAAGGCCGCGCCGCGGGCCACCGCTTCGCCCTTTGGACCCGCACACCATTCCTCGACATTGCCGATCATGTCGTACAATCCCGCCGCATTCGGCTGGTAGCGATGCTTAAGCGCCGAGCCCACGATCATCTCGCCGTCGTTCGCGCCCTCGAAGCGCTGATGCGGATTCATCACGTTGAACTGGTTCGGCAGACGTCCCACAGAAATGTCCGACAGATTCGCCACCTTCGCGAATTCCGCCATCTCGCCATCCCACGCATAGTCGCCCTTCCGCCCGGCACGCGCCGCACGCTCCCACTCGTCTTCGGTGGGAAGGCGCAGCGCAAAGCCCGTCTTCTCGGAAAGCCATTTCGCATACGCTTTCGCCTCGGCGAAGGAAACACGGATGGTACTCTGGTCGCCGCGCAGCACACGTTCGCCTTCGTTC
The DNA here is from genome assembly GCA_045641465.1 of Kiritimatiellia bacterium. Lineage (GTDB taxonomy): Bacteria > Verrucomicrobiota > Kiritimatiellia > RFP12 > UBA1067 > RUG572. The sequence continues at coordinate 22,195 of JAZUGW010000183.1, forward strand.
TGGTGGTCTTTGCCCACCCAGTCGATCACGCCGTTGTAGTGGTCGGGCTTGAATGCGAGATAGTTCGCGAGCGGCAACTCGCTCTCGCACATCCACAGCCGGTTCTCGACCTTGCGGAACACAAGCTTGCCACCCGGCGCATCGATTTCCATGCGCGTGCCATAGCCCGCCACGGACTTCGGATCGAGGACGACCGGCGTCTTCGCGGGCGACTGCACCGCAGTCCGCTTCGGCGGCACGAACTTGATCAGCGCCAAATCCTTCCGGGCTTGATCGATGCCGTAGCGGTCGAGTTCGGGGTCGTTCTTCGGATCCCAGAAACCCTGGAACCGGCTTTCTCCGTATTGACGGCGCTGATGGGACGCTTCGAGCAATCTCAGCTGTTCGTTATGGTTGCGGCCCGATCCCGCCCAGGCGCGGTCACCGCGCTTGCGGAACCATTCCGCCACATCCTTCCACGTGCCCCAGAACGGCGCATTGAGGTCGATCCAAGTGTAGATGCGGCGCCATTCATCGTCCGTGAGCGTCACGCCGTGGTGTCCGCTCTTGAGGAGCTGCACGAGCGGACTCGTATTCGCGTGGTACTCCATCGGGTTGAAAAGACGGTAGTCGGATTCGGGACCCGGACGCCGCACATAGGCGACTAGTTCCACATAGCTCTTCGACCAGGCGCCGGACCAGTCGGTGTCCTTGTTGTCGGCCCGCACGTCCACCCCGCCCTGGCGGCTGCCGCCGCCGCTCTTGCACTGAATTGCGATCGGTGTGATGTCCGCAAGGTTGGGCTTGTCGCCACGCAGGAACGGACCATGTTCGCTCGACGCGAACACCTTCACGCCTTGGTAGTCGGGCTTGCGCGATGCCACCATCGGATCGGCGTCCTTGTCATGGCAGCCCGAGCAGCGACGCTGCAGGATCGGCTGTATTTCCCGCAGGAAGCTCCAGGTACGCGGCTTGTCGCGTCCTTCAGGCGGCTTGATCTTCGACGGCGCGCGCATGACCATCTTGAGCGGACGCGCCGCCACGCTGGGCTTTTCGTGGCAACCGACACACGACACGTATTCGCCCGGCATGCCCACGGTCCAGGAACGCATCAGCTGCAACGCGCAACCGTTCTCGTCAAGCGGCTGGATCGAAATAGGCGTATTGACCGGCGCGTCGAAGAGGATGCCGCCGTCTTCGGTCACCGGGACCGTACCGAGCACATACTTGATGTCCCAGGAGGATTCCAGTCCCACCGCCTCATGGCTGCCAGACTTGTTGAAGGCATAGTGGTAGGCGAAAATGCGCGCCTCCTTGACCGTACCCTTCGGCACCCCCTTCAAGCCTTCGCCCTGGTAGAGGTCACCACAGTAGATCGTGGCGTAGGGCACATTGACACGGCGCTTGTCAGGAATCGCCGGCGGACGCTTCCGTGCGCAGATGGCAATGGGTTCGTTGAGGCACCACCCTTCCACCTCGGCGAGCAGAGTGATGTTGTCGAAGATGTCCACGAGGTAGATCCCCCAAAGTGCGGACGGCGACGCCTTCATTGCCGCCAGGAAGAACTTGCCCGCGCCGTCGTCCGGACAGCTACCGAGCGGGAACGGCTGCAGGAAACGCGGATACTGGCCGTTGTAGAGCCCGTCCTCGATGCGGCCTTCAGGCTGCTTGCCCCAGCCGGGCAGCATCTGCACCGCTCCGGCCGGACCCGCGCTCGCGCGTTCGGCGTCGAAGAGGACGAGTTTCCCGGCCTTGGAGGCGTGATGTCCCGTCGCCACGCAGACGAACTTGCCGTTGTCGCCGGGAATCGCGAGCGGACTGCCGAAATGGTTGGGCCAGTAGTCGTTGGAGCCGTAGAATCCCATCTGGCGCGTGCCGTCAGGGTTCATCGTCATCAACAGACGGCTGAAGAAATGCGGCAGATCGCAATATTCCCAACGCACGTAGAGGACGCGTCCGTCGTTAAGCACGCTCGGGTACCAGTTGGAGTCCTGATCGTAGGTCAGGCGCTCCACGACGCCCGTGCGCGGATCAAGACGATAGGAGTTGGACATGCGCACCCGTCCGGTTTCGCAGGGCAGCCCCTGTTCGCCTGCATCGGAAGTGAAAACGATGCGTCCATCGGGAAGCCAGCAGCAGTCGGCCACCTCGTGGATGAAATTCGTCGGCAGCAACGTCTTCGGCATCGTACCGTTCACGTCGGTCTCGAACAGCCGCCACTGGTTGGAACGGGCACGGTCGGGTCCCACGAAGAGGATGCGAGAACCATCGAACTCGAGGTCGACGGCATGGATGGTACCAGAATGGTCGATGACCTTCCGCTCGACGGGCGTTTCGCCGTCGAAACCGGAATAGGCGACGAGTCCGGCCCGACGCCCCTTCCAGACGTCGAGATGGTTGTAGCAGGAGAGTCCGGGCTGGGCGGGATTGCCCTCGCGTCGCGCTGCACCGGGATTGCCCGGAGCGGCGTGCTTGACGGCCAGCACTTCAATGCCGCGGAGACGCGGATGGGCCGCCATCAGACGACGCTGGCGCGCGACGAGCGCAGCGGCGGGCGCCGCATCGCCGCGGCCGAGAGCATCCAGCGCAGCCCGCTTCGCGCCTTCCACTTCCACCGCGAACTGGCGCAACGCCGCCAACGCCACGGCATTGGCATTAGGCATTTTTGCCCAGTCGTCGGCGAGGCGCGTCAGCGCCGCGGCGTTCATCAGCTTCACTTGCGCCGCGCGTTCCTCACAGACTGCATCGGCGTTGGCCACCACCGCAGTTCCCGCGAGAAACGCCGCCGCGACAAAACGCAACCAACCATCACACTTCGTGTTCATATGACCTACCTGCATTAAACGGAATCTATCTCAGTCGAACGTGAACGACTGACCAGGAACGGGTGCCACCGCGTCGGGACATCCGTGCCCCTTAAGCAGCTCCGCCATTGCCGCGACCTTTTCGGGTTCACCGTGCACCGCGAAGGCGTGCTTGACGTTTTTCTTGATGCCGTCGTACCAGTCCATCAGACCGTTCTTGTCGGCATGCGCCGAGAGAGCGTTGATCGTATGGACATTCGCCTTGAGCTCGACCTCTTCGCCGAGGATTTTGATCTTGTCGCCATACTCCGCTTCGATGATACGACGTCCAAGCGTATTCTCCGCCTGGAAACCGACAATCAACACGATGTTACGCGGATCGTCGACATTCGCCTTGAGGTGATGCAGCACACGTCCACCTTCGCACATGCCGCTCGCGGCAATAATGATCATCGGACCGCGCAGATCGTTCAGCGCCATCGACTGCTGCGGCGTTTCCACGAACTGGAGTCCCGGGAACGTGAGCGGATTGATACCGTTGTTGATGAGCGCAAGCGCTTCGGCGTTGTAGCAGCCCGGGTGATTTTCGTAAATGCGCGTCGCCTTCTGCGAGAGCGGCGAGTCGATGTAGACGGGAATCGGATAGATACGCTTGGCCGCGAGCAGACGATTCAGATAATAGAGGATCTGCTGCGTACGACCCACGGAGAATGCCGGGATGATGAGCTTCGACTTCTGCCGCACGATCTGGTCGTAGAATGCCTTAAGACGGCCCTCGACGTCGTCGGCCGACGGATGCAACCGGTCGGCGTAGGTCGATTCGATGAGCACGATGTCCGCATCCTGCGGATACTCGTAGTGCTTGAGAATCGGCTGGTTGGGTTGGCCGAGGTCGCCAGAGAAGAGTAGACGATGGCGATGTCCCGTTTTGCCGCCGTCGAAATCGAGCTGCGTCAGCGCCGACCCGAGAATGTGTCCCGCGTTGTAGAACGTGAGCGTAATGCCGGGAAAGATTTCGCGGGGAGCCTTCATCTGAACGGGGACCATGTGCCCCATCAGCGCATCGACATCGTCTTCTTCATAGAGCGGCTCAAAAAGATGCTTGCCCTGTGCGCGCCGCTTCTTGTTCACATACTCGAGATCGCGCTTCTGCAGGAAGCACGAGTCTTTCAGCAGCACACCGCAAAGATCGACCGTCGATTGACGGGCAAAGACCTTGCCACGGAAACCATGACGGACGAGTTGCGGCAAGTTTCCCGAATGGTCGATGTGCGCGTGGGAGAGAATGACCGCGTCAATCGTCGCCGGATCGATCGGCAGGTTCCGGTTCTTTTCAAAGGCCTCCTTGCGGTGACCCTGGTAAAGGCCGCAATCGAGCAGAATGCGTTTTCCGTTCGCTTCGATCAGATGCATCGAGCCCGTCGTGGTTTGAGCCGCACCGTAGAATGTAATCTTCATGGCGAGTCCTCCTTGTATTGATGGGGGGGTGACAGGAATGAAATCAGAGTTTCACGAACGGTGTGGCCAGCGGCACCCCGCGCTCGCCATGCGCCGAGACGGGTGTCACCAGGAAGCCGACTTCCGTCGTGCCGGCCGGTACCGCCGAGAACGCGATCTTCTTTTCCACAGGCGTCGTCCGCAGCTTATGCGTCGGCTCGTAAGCGTAATCCGGCGCACGAAGTCCGAGTTCCTCGCGAATGACCTGTCCAACGCGGTTGACCATCTGGATGTCATATCGGTTGGCGCGGGCCTTGGCAGCCGTCGCAGTCGGGAACTTCAGCTTGAAGAGTCCCTTCGTCTGCTTTTGGTTCGGTTTCGGCTTCTCCGGCACCAACACATTCCGATCGCACACAAGCGAAACCTGTGCGCCTGCGGCGAATGCCGGCGCGCCCAATGCCTTGGCACGCGTCTTGAATGCAAACGGCTTCGCTTCGGCCGCCGGCAGCGGAATCACCCAGTCGTCGCCGAGCGAATTGTCGCGGATGAATTCGCGGCGCTCGATCCGCACGTGGTCGTTGCAGACAGACACCAGCATGCCCTGGCGTGCATCGTAAGGTCCCGAATAGCGCAATGACGCCGTACCGATCGACGTGAACGCGCCCTGCCAGATGTCCTGTTCATCGGTCAGCGGCGTATGCGAGTGGCCCGAAAAAGCGATCGCATTCGAGAATGGCGTCAGTGCCCTTGCCGAACGACCATCGTCCTGTCCCCACTGCTTCGGACCGCACACCGTGTTCTTCGGATGCGGATGCTGGAAATAGAAGAACGGTTGACGCGGGTCGAATTCCTTCGCGTGCTGGGCGAAGAACTCCTCGACGCCCACGATGCCGCGCTCTTCAGCACCGCGGCAGCGGTCCGCCACCCAGTGCGCACCGACGAACTTGTAGCCCTTGACCTCCTTCATCCACACCGGCTTGAACTCTTCCTTCCAGATGCGTTCCCAGTTGGCCTTGTAGTTCGTACGCAGATATTCCTTCTTCAATTCATCCGCGCTCAACTTCGAGAAGATCTTCTTGATATACGCGCTGGAGTAGGTAAAGCCTTCCCAGTCGTGGTTGCCCGTGACGAAAAGCCGCGTCACGGTCCGACCGTCCGGCGCCTTGTCATTGGGGAACACCTTCCACCAGGTCTGGGCGACCGCTTCCAATTCCTTCACCAGACCCATATCGGCCATGTCGCCGGCGATCATCACCGCATCGACACCCTGGTCGCGGAACCATTCAAAGGTGTGCTGCAATGTCGTCGTATCGTGGCTCTTCAATGGTGCCTTGGCATCAAGTCCAAGACGAATATGCACATCGCTCACCACGCCGAACTTAAGCTTCGGCTTGCCGCTCACGATACTCGGCATAAACCGGCACCCGTTGAACGCACCCAAAGCGCCAAACGCACCGGCCAAAAAGAAACGACGAGAAACATTCATGTTTAATCCCTTCTTTATTTCTTCGATGTTTTAAAACGAACACCTAACCCCTAACACCTAACACCTAAAACCTAACACCTAAAACCTAACACCTAAAACCTAAAACCTCAAAATCCCAGATCCTCGTCCACCAAGACGACTTCCGCGTCGATCCCGGTCGGCTTGCGATCGAAAATGACCGTCACCTTGCACATACGGCCAGCGGAATCGCAGTCCGCGCACGCGCCTGTTGCACACGGTGTGTCCTTGCCAAGTCGGCGTGCATTCGGCGGGCAGGCGCACCGCTTAATGCGCGCAATCGCGTCATCAAGACCGCCGTCCACGATCTTGTTGCGTCCGACGACATACAGGACCTTCTTCGGACCGTTGATCGACGCCGCGACACGGTTGCCGTTACCATCGATATTGACAATGCGTCCATCGGCCGTAATCGCATTCGCACTCAACAGGAAAAGGTCCACCATCGTCTGACGTGCAGGTGCCTTGCCGAGTGCCGCCAGAGCTTCAGGAATCTCCAGCTGCTTCAGCGTCGCGCTTCCACCCTGGCCGATCGTCGTCGCCGTCTCGGCGACCTTCAGCACATGCGCCTTCGCTTCCGCGCCCGTTGCACAGCACGTCACTGTAAATCCACGCCACGCCAGTTTTTCGGCAACCTCTTTGATTCTCTCGTTCATCTCGTTTCTTCCTTTGATCATCATTTCATTTACGGCATCCCAGATCGCGTGCGATCTTCTTCATCAGATCGGCCTTGGCCCCTTGGAGGCGTTTCGGCGCATACGGACATTTCGTCGTATCGACCTGGTAAAGCGACGCAACCCACACGAGTGCCTGAAAATAATGTCCGTCGGAATTCAAATGGAAGACATCCCCCTTCGGCACGAACTTGCCCTTCTGGTTTTTGACGAACTTCGCCGAGCCGCACACGTCGCCACCGAAGGAGTTTGCCGTGTATTTAACCGGCAGATCACGGCGCCAACGCTGAACGGCCGTCCCCATCGGAATCACCTCGAAACCATAAGACGCGGCGAAGTCGGCATAGGCGGCATGCAGTTTCTCGTACATCGTCTCGGGCGTCAGCTTCCAGCCGGCGAACCGCTTGTCCCATGGCGTATAGCTCCACGTTTCCTGAACGACGATCTTCGCTTGCGGGGCAAGTGCGCGAATCGTCTTCACGAGATCATCGCCATACGGATGATAGGAGGCCGGCTTCCAGCTCTCGTGCGAACACTGCTGGATGGTAACAACGTCCCACTTGGCCGCCTTCAGCATCTCGGGGATATTGCCCTTCGTTTTCGGCGAGGCGACCCCGTTCACCGACCGCGTCACCTCATAGGGCTTGACATCGGGCCGATCGGCCTTTGCGACATTCAGACAATGCCGTTCAAGCGAACACCCGCCGATGTAAAGCGAGCAGAGATCAAGCTCAAGCCCCATAGCCTGTGCAACCTTGGGCATCTCTTTCAGACAACACACGGAAAAGCTGTTGCCGATCATCAGAACCTTCAGATTCTTCGGTGCCGACACCGAAGCTTTCGTCTGTCCGGCAAGCGTATCGACCGCACAAACGGCACCCGCAACCAACAAAGAAAACACAAGGCTGGATATTAATTTTTTCATACCAAGATTATATCAAACAACAGCCTTGCGAACAATGTTAAAAAAGTGATTACACGGACGACACGAATTATTTTGGATTGCGCGACGAGACTGGCCACGAACCCCTATCCGCTCATTTTCCATTCTCAACTCTCCATTCTTCATTTGGCATGTGCCCCACGGCGACCTCGATCCGGCAGTCCGACGACTGCGGCAAATCAAGATCGAACCTCATCCCCACCTTCGGCTCCGAGACGACAGGACAGGACACGGCACCGTCCGCTCCAGCATCAACGCCTCTTCATATCATTTCTTCTGACTCTGGTTTTGTCCCGCCAACGGGGTGGATGCTGGCAGCAATGGGGTGTTGGTGATGACGGAGAACTCGCCCACCCACTTCGGCGTATAGCCGAAACGTGAAAGCAGCGATGTCCCATAGCGAATGACCCAGGCATGGAGCTTCTCAGGTGTCATGGTCCCGTTCTCGACCAAGGGATATTGTAAGTCGGCATAGTGCCACATGTGCCGACGCGTAAACCCGTTCGGAGACTCTATCTGCTTGACCCATATTTCGACATAATGACCGGCCGCCTTTTCAAGTTCTTTTTTCCCTTCTCTGTGGAACTTGTCCTTGTAGTCCTTGAGTCGTTTATAGGTCAATGCTTCTACAAACTTCAGATAGTCATAATACGCCCCCCGCTGAAGATCAAGCCCCCCTAGAAATTTTGCCATCTCTACGTTGGACTCTGCGTAACGCTCAAATTCCGACACGCTGCGAAACTCCTTCATCACATCATTATGTGTGAAAGAGTCACAGAACGAACGCGCACATGGGGTTGTCAACTCGTCATAAACATAATCCACGATGTTGGTCACGTAGCCTGGGCATTGTCCGATGTACTTGCGCATGTCGTCGACTTGTTCGTGCCGATAGGCCTCGGCGATGCGCGCGAAGACCTCCGCAGCTTCGTTGCTCTGCACGGCGGTCGGCCTCAGGACGAGCTGATCCCCATAGTCGACGATCTGTGCATGCCACATTCTGCGCCGTGCCAGGACCCGTTCCCGCCGCTGTGCCTCCTTCTGCCTTACACGCCGCTCGTACAGCTCCCACTGCCTCTCTGCCTCCTGCGCCGACCGCCTGGGCGCAGGCCGCCGACCCTGCCGGGCCGCGAACCATGCGAGCGATGCACTGATAGCGAGCACTGTCAGAATTGCGAAGATTGTTCTTTTCAAGGTGCGTGGTGTGTCCATTGCAGTGTTTCTCCGTCGAGGATGATGCAGCATTCGGGGCTTCTGGAAATCCAATGTCCGAACTTGTCCGTCCGGAAGACACCATTCTCGTCAATGTGTCGAACCTGCTTGTAGGCGTCCATACGGCCACCGATCAGAAGAGGACGAGAATTGCGATCACTGGAATCTTCCACATCTGCACGATCGACAAAGAAATCATTCGTCCCAATGCTCAACGTCTTCCGATGCCACCCGATCGGAATCTTCCAAGACATCGTGCTGTTCGGGCTCCACAGCCTTTCTGGAATGCCCGAACGAGCACCATCCACGAACCAGAAATTGCCCTCGCCGATACAATGCGCCGTCCCTGCCCCCGCAGTGACGGTATGCGTCTGGAATACACGGGCCCTATTGGTGAAGCATCCGGTCACGACATCCAAGTCGATACAGGGAATTTCAGACACTGCGACACCCCGGAACGACACGTTCATGGGTCCGATGTAGTTTGTCGTCACAAGGCAGGCCGAACCGACGACACCGGACTCCCAGCACCTGCGGTTTCCTTCATAGAAGAAGTCCACGTGGTTCTCGCCCCAGCTCGCCCCGGGCGTGACGACTTCCTGCGGCTCGACGATCTCGATGGTTGGACGGTAGTCCACCCCGGCCACGCTCACCTTGAGCGGAGGCCGGTAGTGTGCGGAAATGGGGCAGACGTAGTTCCGGTCAGCGCTCCCGTCCACCGTCGCCTGGCGGTCGTCGAACAGCTCGTATTCAAAATAATTGTCGTGGACATCGAGTTTCGTGGTCGAAAACACGACCTCCGGCGACTGCGGCCTCGCCCGGAAGCGGACCATCTCGCCGACGCCGTAGATGTGGCGCTTCTTGCAGGTTCTATTTTCGGGTGCCTCATAGACCGCCTCAAGCTCCAGTCGAACGGATGTCGCCGCGTCGTGGACGCTCATGCGCTCTCCCGTTTCGTCCTCCGTAAACGTCGCCTCCACCTCGACGTCGCGCAGGTTCGTACTCGCCCGAAGGCCCTCGTTCGTTGAAACCGCCTCGAAGGTCTCGTAGGGCGCGAGCCGGCGCGTCCCCGTCGGACGGTTCCCCAGCACGAGATCGAGCCGCGAGAGGTTCCGCGTCGTCACGGCGAGCGTGCCGCCATGGGGGCCCCCGTTCGCGCGGAGCGTGAGAACGGTCTGCGTCGAACGCCGCGCGACATGGTCCGTCGGAGAATTGTCGTAGGCGTCCTCGAAGATCACCGCCTTGCGGTCGAACCCCACCGACACGCCGCCGCCCGCGTCCGTCTCGACATGGGGCATTCCGCCCCCCTGCGACGAGCAGCCGCAGCTCGGTCCCGGCGCGGCGAGGAGATACCCTTCGTACACGTAGTTGACATAGGCCGTGCATCCGCCGCAGCCGCATCCCGCGCAGCAGAACCGGAGCGCGTCGCCCACATGCCGCACGCAGCAGCCGCCCGTCCATAAGAACGTGCCCTGCAGCCGCTCCGCCTCCGAGACGGTCGGCGTTGACATCCCGTCGGCCGTCGAATAGCCAAGCGACACGGGCCAGCCGATGCGGAACCTTCCCGCGTCCGCCTGCGCCTCCACGACGGCGGCAGACGGCGCGAAGACCCGCAGCGGCACGTCCGACGTGACCGAGTAGGTCGCGCCGATCAGAAGCGGCACGCGGTTCGTCTCGCCCGCCTGGGCAATGAGGACGGGATTGCCGAGCCGAGACTCGCCGTCCGCAACGAAACGAATCGGAGCCGGTCCCCGATCGGCAATGACATCGACGAAGTAGTAGGCGTTCGTATTGACTTCGCCCGTACGCGGCGCAAGCGCGATTCCATTAGGCTCTTCAACCGCAGAGAACACGTTCGAGCAGACGGCGTTGTACCATTCGGCGTTCGTCCCGTGCGCGTCGTTTCCGGGCGTCAGCGGATCGGGGTCGACCGAGTTCTCGAGTCCGTCGCCGTCGAGGTCG
>JAZUGW010000184.1:0-22401 GCA_045641465.1 Kiritimatiellia bacterium
CTCCATATCAACGAATAGGTTATAGGTAATAGTGAATAGGTTAGCGGATGAAGAGACAAATGAACCTATTCGGTGATATGGAAACTATTCGTTATTCACTATAACCTATAACCTGCCTGCCACACGGGAAAGAGAGGAAGAGAGAGATTATGACCGAATCCTTAATGCTGAAGAAGTCCAAGGCCTTCGCGCTGCGCATTGTTCGCCTTTACAAGTACCTGCGCGAGCACAAGGAATCGGTCATTGCGAAGCAGATTCTGCGCTCGGGGACGTCGATTGGTGCGAACATCGCCGAAAGCCGTTACGCGCAGAGCAAGTCCGATTTTGCCTCGAAGCTTCAGATCGCGCTTAAGGAGGCTGCGGAAACAGAATACTGGCTCGAACTCCTGCGTGACGCCGAACTGGTCGAGCCCGGTCCGGCGTTTGATTCAATCTGCGAAGATTGTACGGAACTCATCAAGATGCTGACCGCGAGTGTCAAGACGGCGAAGATGGAATCCTGATTGTTTTCCCCCCAACTTTTCAACAGTTTTGCTATAATTCCCCCAAAGGTACGTTCCTTTGTGGCAAATAATGCCGATGAGAGTCGTGATAGAGCAGATGCGGAAAAAGAAGGATAAAAAGATGAGCACGTCATTAAATACATTGGCGGGAGCGGGGCTGGTCGGCATTGTGCTGGCAGTCTTGTCGGGGTGTGCTTACTTGAATGGCGATGCGATGTGGCTGAGCAAGGATCAGAAAAGCGTGAGTATTTCGAATACTTTGCTGACATTGACGGAAACCGAGTACGAGTTTGATGAGGACAATCTGCCGTTTTGTTTTACCTGCAAACCGAGCAAAACCCCATACGACTTTATCGTTCATTTGGAAACAAATTCAGTATTCAAAATCCGTATTCGCACAACAAACAGCGATGTTGGATCTGAAGACGATGCGGTCATTGCCGTCGGCAACGGAGTTGCTACGGTATATGGAGGGAGAGGTAAGTTAGAGTGGCAAATGTGGCACGGGTCAGGATATAAGAAGTGCGGTACGAGTATCTCGCAATGTAAAGGATTTACGCTGACCATGTGCCCAAATAGAGGACGATGTCTAGTATACTTGTCATCGGCAGAGCATTCTTATTATCTCGAAATCGAGTATGGTCAAGACAAGTCTTGTCGACCGAATTGCCTAGTCATTGAAGAATGTAGGGGCGCGAAGCTACGGCACCTCGGTAATTGGTATGACTGGTAATGCCTGTTCGCCTATATGGAAGGCCACAAAAAGGTTGTCGTCTCGCTTAAGAATGGACCAATTGTCATGGGACCTAGAGTTTTCCGTTCCGTGGACGGCAAACTCTTGATTGAAGGAGACTCAGTCCATTAACGGAAGGGGCACGACGAATTCCTCTAGGGGCGCATCTTTCTCGTTCTCCACCCATGAAGCAAATTTTGATATAATGTTCTCGCTTCCTGAAGGAGGTTAGGCAATGGCGCAGGTGAATTCTAGCAACGATGACAACGTAAAAAATGATGCGACGGCTTATGGTGCCGTTGCGGATGGGGAAAAGGGTGAGCCGTCCATTTATCACTGGACAACGCTCGGCATTGTGCTTGGCGTGCCTGTCGTTCTGCTCGGGACAGTGGGGGTGTGTTACGCTGGTGTAGGTGGGTTTATCGGTGGAATCTGTTTTTCGGCGCTTTTAATACTGGGGGGTCCTTCTTTAGCGGTCTCTGGTATTCAAGAACTTGCTCCTTGTTGGTTGGAGGGCTCACGGATATGTACGTTTCTCCATTTATTGTTCTTCTTTGTCTATTTGGCCCTTCTGGCCGAAATCGTCGTTCTTCAGAATCTTGTACATCGGATGTTGTGCGTTGTTGCGATCATGGCGCTCTGGGCTTTTGCCCTGTTTACCCTGTGGTACTCCGGCACTTGGTCAACACAAGGTTGCTGAAAAGGACATTGAAAGTCATTGCACTAAAGGATGAAAGTCAAGCTGATACAGCCTAAAACCCGACGACGGCCGATGGACACGTCGCTCAAGGCGAGGATGGCACCCCACCTCGGCTTGCTGACGATTGCGCGAATCGTCGAGGATGCGGGACATTCGGTCGAGGTCGTGAACGAGAACCTCGGGTTGGATACGCCGTGCGACAAGGTAGACCTCGTCGGCATTTCGGCGAGCGTCGATGTGCTGCCGCGGGCGAAGGAGCTGGCTGATGCCTATGCGAAATTCGGAGTGCCTGTCGTTGTCGGCGGCATTGGCGTGACGGCAGATCCGGAGACGGCAAGGCAGATGTTCGTCACTATCTGCGTGGGGCCTGCGGAAGGGCATTGGCCCGACTTGCTGAAGGATGCCGAGCAGGGTTCGCTCAAGGCGGTCTATTGGACGCCTCCCGATTTTGCAGGTGTCGATCTCCTTCCGCCGTCGTTCCGCTCGGTCGACACGTCGTCATTCCTCTATTCCAATGTCATCGCGACGAGTCGGGGGTGTCCATTTGCGTGTGATTTCTGCTACAATAGCGCGGTGAAAAGCGTCTGCGGCTATCGACATCGAACCGTGTCCTCGGTGATGGAGGAGATTCGATCCAAGCGGACCCGGCACATCATGTTCATCGATGACAACTTCATTGGCGAGCCGGCGTTCACCCGCGAACTGCTGGAGGCGATGCGTCCGTTACGGTTGAAGTGGAGCGCGGCGGTTTCAGCCAATGTCGTCGAGCTGCCCGATCTTCTCGACTTGATGCAGGAGACGGGTTGCCGCAGTCTGTTCATTGGATTTGAAAGTCTGAATGACGCGGCAATTTCGAATGTGCACAAGGGACAGAATCGAACGGCGCGTTACGAGGCGCTCGTCGAGGCTTTGCATTCACGCGGGATTATGGTCAACGCGAGCTTTGTGTTCGGGTTGGATGGAGATGACGCCACCGTCTTCGATGCAACGGTCAAGTGGGTGGTCAAGAACCGCATTGAAACCGTGACCTCGCACATTCTCACGCCCTATCCCGGAACCGCGTTCTATGCGCGAATGAAGACGGAAGGGCGCATAATGGATGACGATCTGTCACATTACGATACGGCACATGTGGTGATTCGTCCGGGAGGAATGACGGCGCAGGAACTTTACGACGGTTATCTGCAGGTCTATCGCGATATTTATAGCTTCGTCAACATCCTGCGGCGTTTGCCGCGAACGCCGTCGCAGATACTGCCCTATCTGATGTTCAATTTTTTCTACCGGAAATTCGGCCGTGTGACCGAGTGGCTGGCCCGGTGTTTGTCATTTCGAAGCATCGGGAGTCTTTCCCGTCGGATTTCCTACTGGGTAAGTTGACTTCCTCTCGCCACCTATGAAACAGCATCTCTCCAGACTCCTCTCGCTCGTCTTGATTCTCCGGTTGTTATGACATTCCGCTATACAATGTGAAGAAAATTGTGATATGATATTCGTGTTTCCCCTAAAGGAGAATTGATTCTGGCACAAGTAAATTTCAGAATCGATGACACGATGAAGTAAGATGCGAATGAGATTATGAAAAACGATTTCAGAACGTTTGGATAATGTGCCTATGAACCTGAAAGACGAGATTGTGGCGGGCGAGTCGTACTCGCTGGAGTTCAAGCGCGTACCGAATGAGGAACGCGAGAAGTACCTGAAGACGGTCGTGGCGTTTGCCAACGGCAAGGGCGGACGGATTCTGTTCGGTGTGGCGAATGACCGAACGGTGATTGGGATTCCGAATGAGTGTATCTTCGCCGAAATGGACGGAATCGTCAATTCGATTTCCGATGCCTGTGCGCCGAAGATCCCGGTTGACCTCGGTATCGAGAACATCGATGGCAAGGCGGTCATTGTGCTGGATGTTCTGGCGGGTACGCATTGTCCCTACTACCTCAAGTCAAAGGGGAATAAGGACGGCGTTTATGTCCGCGTTGGAGCAACGACCTGTGTGGCAGATGATGCGACGAGACGCGAACTGGCCTTTCTGAGCGAGGGCCGCAGTTTTGACGGTGAACCTTGCCCAGAGGCGAAAATCGACGAGAAACGCATCAAGGCTCTTTGCGCAACCATGTATCGTATAGCTCGCAAGAACTGCGATACGAAAGAAGAACGTCGGACGGTCAAGCGCGTTACGCCACAACAGCTTGAGGCGTGGGGCGTCATCTCAAAAGTGCGTGGCAAATGGATGGGGTCGAACACCTATGCGCTGCTAACGGGTGATCCGGCATTCGCTATTCGCCTCAAATGCGGACTCTTCAAGGGCACCGACAAGGCGGTATTCTTGGATCGTCGGGAATTCGATGGTTCGGTCATGTCGCTCATTGACGAGGGCATCTCCTACTTGCTGGCCAAGATCAACATGGGATGCTACTTCAAAGGCGCGTTCCGGCATGACCATTATGAACTTCCGCCAGACGAAATGCGTGAACTGGTGATTAATGCTTTTGCGCATCGCAGTTATCTTGAGCACGACGTGCCTGTATTCTTGGCGATTTACGATAATCGTGTGGAGATTACCTCTCCCGGCGGACTTCCGCGTGGGCAGACTGCAGATCGCGCCTTGGCAGGTTACTCGAAGATTCGCAATGACGTTCTTGCCAAGGTCCTCAACTATATGCGTTACATTGAGGAATGGGGCAGTGGCCTCCGGCGCGTGAATCGTGTCCTCGCCGAATATGGCATTCGCCCCGTCGCAATCGACGAAGCTGCTTTCGCCACTCAGATGAATGTCTATCGCATCACCGCTCCTGGTCACGAGGGAAATGAGGGAAATCGTGAGGGTAATGAGGGAAATGTTGAACAGCTTATTTTTGCAGCGATTGCGGCTGATCCTAAGATTACGATTGCAGGGCTAGGAAAGAGGCTTGGGGTGTCTCATGCGACCGTAGAGCGTTCTCAAAAGGCCCTTCAGATTGCAGGCCGCATTCGTCGCAAGGGCGGAACTCGTGGCGTTTGGGAGGTTTTGTAAAGACCGCCCACGATTCACTTCAAACGGGCAATTGAGAACAGGACTCGTGAGGAAATGACAAAGCGTGAGGTTCTGAGAATGCGACACATATTGGCTGTTCTCTCAGGCATGGTGTTCGTGTTGGCACTTTGCTTGGGTACGGGATGTCTGATGTTTTATTCAGGCAGTGTTTCCGGTCATGCGGTCGTGGTGGCTGAACGCAACGAACCAGGACGGCCCCGGGAGACGATTCTGCTGGTGGATGGGCGTGCCAATTGGACGGTTTTGTCCGGGCCGGACGGGGCGGGCGACACCCATTTCAATTCCGTGCGCTACTACCTCGCATCGGAAGGTCGGACCAACAGCCTTTCCCACGCGACAAGGTGGGCGTATGATAACGAGAAGATCGAGGGCGCCATCCCCATTCGCGGCACGGACCGTTGGATGCTCGCCTACGCCAAGATCGAGTCCGCCGATACGGTAACGCTCGACATACGCGTGTTTACGGCACGGCGAACAATTGCCCGCCATGAAATCAAAGAGGTTTTGCGCGATGGAGTCCACGATGCCCTCCGCGGGTATGGCGTTGCGACGATCTCGCAAGACGGACGCATGATCACGATCCCGACAACGGAGGGTGATTGCGTGTTGAACGGCGAGACGGGTGAACTGACGCGCCCCGAACCGACCGCGGACAGGTTTTCTTCCCTGCGGCGTGTTCAGGCGCCTGAAGGCGTTTCACTTTACGATGTTGTCGCCGACAGGATCCTGTGGACACTTCCGGGCGAGCGCGTTCTTTCGGCGCGCACGGATACCAATACGTTTATTACCTGCGCATCCGATGGCAGACGAAGGATTCTGCGTTTGCGCGATGGGACGGGAAGTGAATTGTCCCGGTACGAAATTGTCTGCGAACAGAGGGGGGAGATTACCGCGTCTCCGAACTTGAGGCGAGTGGCCTATTTAGTTGAACGTGAGACCTCGCTTTGCATCTCAACACTCGGAGGCGAGAGTGTCATGTTCAACATTGGCGCCGGACGCGAGCTGCAGTTCGCCTGGGTATCGGATGACAAGATCGTCGGGACATGGAAGAGGAGTCCTGATGACTACGATCACTACGAGTATGTCGTCATCGATGCCATTACGGGGAAAGGACATGTGCTGCCGTTTGACACGGACTATTATCTCGGCTTCGATGTCGATGTGGCGACAGGCATTGCCTATTTGCGAGGTCGGAGCGATGGCCCAATACGTGCCTACGATTCGTGCCAAGACAAGGTCATGCTGGAGATTGAGCGAGGGAGTCCGTTGTTCCCGCAAGATCCGGGGTGCTATCGTTTTGTTGGAGTTGAAAACGGCATAGGCATGATGTTCGCTGGATTTCGACATTGGGTCTTGATTGGTTGGAATGGTCAGATGATCGAGCGTGGAAACATCTCGTGGAAAGGGATCATGTCCCTGGAGCGCACGCTCGGTGAAAGATGCCTGTTCGTCTATTTGGAAGGCTACAAAAAGGTTGTCGTCTCGCTTAAGAATGGACCAATTGTCATGGGACCTAGAGTTTTCCGTTCTGTGGACGGCAAACTCTTGATTGAAGGAGACTCAGTCCATTAACGGAAGGGTCACGACGAATTTCTCTAGAGGCGCATCTTTCTCCACCCATGAAGCAAATTTTGATATAATGTTCTCGCTTCCTGAAGGAGGTTAGGCAATGGCGCAGGTGAATTTTAGCAACGATGACAACGTAAAAAATGATGCGACTGGTTCACGCTCAAATTCACGGGATTGAATCGTTCCACGAAAGATTGAGGTTTGTTTATGACGCTTTTGCTACAAGAACTCCCCACATGGATGCAGGCGCGGATTGCGCCTGACGAGCAGGTGCTGTGGTGCGGCAAGGGAAGGCCGGTTGCCTGGTTCGATGGCGCGATCGGACAGTGCATCATGGGTTTCTTTGTGTCGCTTTTCCTGGCATTTTTCGGGTCTATCATGCTCCCCGCCACATTTTCCGAATCAACCTCTCTTTTCGGAAAGATTGTGGTTGTCGTGTTTCATGTCCTGTTCGGTCTGATGGGTGTCAGTCTTCTTCTCTCCCCGTTCTGGCATTGGTGTGCGACACGTCGTGCGGTTTGGGTGATCACCACCCGTCGGGTCCTTCGTTTTCGCGGCAAGGGGTGTCGTGAATGGAAGGACGACGAGTTGCTGGAGGAGCCGGAGTGGGAGTTCCTCTATGATGACGGAGGACGGAATTTCGCTTTCGGACAGCACTACGTTTCTTCCAAACACGGTTCGCACTGGGAAGAAGACCGCATCGAATCGGTGCCGCCTGAGGATGTTGCGCGTGTCGAGGCCGCGCTTATTCGTCTTGCGGAAATCCGCAAAGAAGAAAAGTCGGCGGCTTTACCGGGTCAGATCGCCGAAGTGAGCACACGATTCTCGGTTCTTTGCGGGCCGGAAAGCCGTGTGCGCATCGTCTATCGGAAGAATCGTCCCATGCTGGGTTCATTCCTTTTCGTGGCCGTCATTGGTTTTGTGGCGCTGATGGTGACCTTGCTCGTGCGTGCAGGCGATACGCCGGTTTCGGTCTATTTCTTTTTCCTGCCCATCCTTGTCTTCGGGAGTTTCCCGTTTGCCTATATGGCTTTCGGGCGCCGCGAGATCGAGCTGAAGGCGGGTTCGGGTCGGTATTTCAATGGTATCGGACGAATCGGATTTTCCCGTTCGTTCACGTATGACAGGCACTCGCTTGTCCACGAGGGACGTACGGACTATCAGGTCAACGGACGGAGTCATTTTTCGGTGATGATTCGCGAGAGCGGACAAAAGTCCTCTCGAATGATTCTCGCGCACGGCGAGGAGGCGGTCGTCAAGGAGTTCGTTCGTCATTTGAAAAGGACATTGAAAGTCATTGTACTAGAGGATGAAAGGGGAAATGTGAAGCTATGAATCTGGTCAAGTTGAGTTTTGCAGTTGCGTTCATGGCGCTGGTTTGTGGCGCGGTTTTCGGGGCGACGGACAATCGGGCGCTGGTCACGGCGGCCCGTGCCCAGATCGGCGTGACGGTGCGGTATGTGCCGTCCTATCAGAAACTGGCCTATCCGAACGGAGACGTGCCGCGGGAGCAGGGCGTTTGCGTCGACGTCGTCATTCGGGCGATGCGCGATGCGAAGCGCGGCGATCTGCAGCGGCTCGTCCATGAGGACATGAAGGCGCATTTCGACGCCTATCCGAAGAACTGGGGACTCAAGACGACGGACCGCAACATCGACCATCGGCGCGTTCCGAATCTGCAGTGCTTCTTCAAGCGGAAAGGGTGGTCGTCTCCCGTGACGAAGAAGGCGGCCGACTACCAGCCGGGCGATTTCGTGACCTGCATGGTCGCCAAACGCCTGCCGCACATCATGATCGTGAGCGACCGCAAGGCCGTCGACGGTACGCCGCTGGTCATCCACAACATCGGCGCCGGCACGCAAGAGGAAAACTGCCTCTTCACCTATCCCCTCACGGGACACTACCGGCTGAAGTGACGCGGGACGTGCGAGAACAAGGGTGGAATGATCTGAAATGGTTGCGATTTTATTGGCTGCGGTTTTGATCAGCGAAGTCCAGTCGTCGAATGGCGACTGGATCGAGTTGCAGAATACGGGAAGCGAAACCGAGAACCTGGTTGCCTGGGGGTTGAGCGACAAGCGGGCGAATCCGTTCAAGTGGCAGTTCCCGGCGGGATGGCGCCTTGCCCCGGGCGAATATCGGAAACTGGAGGCGCCTTTTGGAATATCCGCTTCGGGCGAGACGCTTTACCTCACGCGGCCGGGCTGTTTGACGCCTTCTGATGAGGTGGCCGTGCCGGCGCTGCCTGCGGGTACAAGCTGGGGACGGTGCGAAGGGGACGGTGGAAGCTGGCGTTATTTTACGACTCCGACTCCTGGTGCGGCGAATACAGGTGCGTCTTATGTCGAGTTATCGCCAGAGTCCGTGGCTTTCAGTGTGCAACGGGGCGTGTTTTGGCATCCGTTTGAACTGACGCTCTCTCATCCTGATCCGAACGTGGAAATCTACTATACGCTGAATCACGACGAACCGCAACCGGAGACGGCGATTCTCTATCGTGGCCCCTTGCTCATCGACAAGACGACGATCGTACGGGCCCGTGCGGTGAAGTCCGGTGCGATGAATCTTCGGGACGTGGTGACGCAGACGTACATTTTCCCGGAGGATGTGCCTTCGCAGAAACGTCCGGAAATTGCGCCGACGCTTTGGGACGACTACAGCACCTGTTCGGCCCGCTATACAGTGCGGGCGGAGAGTTGGAATGCGCAGTGTTTGACCAATCTGCCGATTGTGTCGTTGACATTGCCCGAGAAGGAACTGTTCGATCCGAATACAGGACTCTACTGCAAGCCCCTGTCGTATGGCGATGTGGAACGGGCGGTGAGTTTTGAAGATCTCTCGTCCGGAACTGGTTGCAATGCAGGTATCTGCATACAGGGCGATTCGTGTCGCTGGTTCATGTTCACGGCGAAAAAGAGTTTTCGTGTGAACTTCCGGGAGAAGTACGGCCCTAAACGCTTTGACGGCAAAGCGGTATTGGCCTTTCGGGGAAATCGATTTGACGACTGGACCGGATGGTCGGCGAATGACGCGACCTATCTGAAGGACGAACTGGCGCGGCGGTTGCAGGAGGATACAAGCGGCTATTCGGCGGCGGGCGATTTTGTCCACTTGTTTTTGAATGGACTTTACTGGGGCGTCTATAACCGCTGTGAGCGTCCGGACGCCAAGATGTCCGAACGGATCTTCGGCGGAGATGCCGACAACTACAATACCATCAAGCATTACAACCAGGTGAGCGACGGGAGCGGTTTTGACTATCGGCGGATGATCTCAACGATCTCCAATCTCACCTACGAAGCCGTGTGTGCGGCTGTCGACATGCCGGCCTACATTGACTATCTGTTGGTGGAGAATGTGATTGGCAACCGCGAATGGCCCGATAACAACTTCATTGTCACGCATTCGCCGAAAGACGGCGTCAAATGTCATTATTTCGTGTGGGACTGCGAGACGGCATACGACGCTCTGACGGCAAACTACGTGACGAAGATTCCTGACGACAAGCAGTCGAGTCCGCAGAATCTCCACATCGCCTTGATGCGGCATGAGGCGTATCGCCGAGATTATTCGCGTCATGCGCGCAAGCATCTTCTGGAGGCGGGCGGATCTTTGACGGTGGAGGCCATTACCAACCGTATCGTCGAATTGGCAGATGTCCTGCGTTCGCCGCTTCAGTGTGAATGTGCGCGATGGGGAACCGATGCGGTGAAGGCGGGATATGACGGTGTGGTCGACAAGCTGGTGTCCAGCGCCGTGAAGCGCCATGCGACATTTGTTTCCCAACTTGAAAAAGCGGGATTGCTATTGCCGGGTTTGTCGACCGAAGGATTGGTGGAGGCGGATCCCCGAGTGCCAAGCGAACCGGTGGTTGTCCCTGAACATCCAACGACAACGGTCGATGAAATCACGGTTCAATATCTCGGGGCGACTTTGCAGGAGGGAATGGTTCAAGCGCAGAAATTCGAGGGTCCGTTGAAGGCGTCGCGTGTCAACTTGTTCCTCCCCACGACGGTGGGCGGGGAAACTTGGTATGGCGGAATCGTTGCTGCGGATTTGCCCGGAGCTGCGAAATGTCATGTGTATCTGGCAGACGGGACGGAACTCGGGACGGACGAATATTTCCTCTACACGAAACTGGATGTGGGTGACGGGCGCAAGACCTACTATGTGGTGATGCCGCTGCGCGCCGGAGAACGGGCGGATGATGTCTGGACATGGACTGACGGCGGAATGCTGCCTCCGTTGTTCTTTCAGGATTCCGAGAAGGGTGCCAACGATAAAATCGAGTTACGTGGAGATGGCGTCTACTTGTGTGTGCATACGCTTCTGGGTTTGAATTATACGATTGAAGGCGGTCCGACGTTGGATCGTTCCGGGTGGACGAAGTTGTTGACGGTGCCAGGAACAGGATTGCCGATCAAGTTTGTCGTGCCGAAGTATGGTCCTTCGGGTTTCTATCGTGTGAAAGCGGAAACACCATGATCCGGCAGCGGGTAAAATCTTAGAGAGATGCAATCCCGAAAGGGGAATGCCGATGATGAGTAGAGAGTTCGACAAGCCGGAAACGCTTGGAAAATGGCAGAAGGTGAGGCGCAGTTGCGGTAATGTCGCGATCGCCTTGGTCATTGTCGGCTATTGTCTATTGATTGTTCTTGCGACGATGCCCCCGCGTGCGCTCAATGACGTTTTGGTCGAGTTCGTGGCGATTCTTTCTCTTCTCGCGGGACTGCTCGCGAGTATCGGACGAAGGTGGTGGGGACTTGCGTTGGCTCTCGTTCTCTTTCTGATTGTCCCCATGTTTGCGACTCTCGGAACATAGGATGATCGCCAAACTGATACAGCCCAGGCCCTTCGGCGGCCGATGGATACGAGGCTGTAAACGAATTACGGAAAAAATAAGCTCTTCCTAACTTTCGCTTAATGATTGTTTGGTATACTACTCGGCGTCAACGGGAAACTGTTGATCGGGTACTGCCGGGCCTACCAAAACCGGTACCCCGGAGCCGACAACCATCACCCCACACACACCACGGCTCCGGGGATTTTTTTTGTCTTGGGGACCCCAAGGGGGCGAGTTGTTCCGTCAGGGCCGTACGGCGATCAGTTCGCCGGCATCTGAGACGCCGGTTACGCGTACGGACAGAAGACTTCGCCGTGGGGCGGGGGCGCCTTTGAGCTTGCAAGGCAGATATTCGGCCGTCCAACCATGATCTCCGCCGCGTTCGACGCAAATCTCGACGTCTTGTCCGAGAAACGACCGTGCAAACGCGAGGCGTGCGGCTTTCGCGAGCGCCTCCAGTTCTCGTGCCCGCGCCAGGCGGATCGCCCGAGGCAGCGCGCCATCCATTGTCGCCGCCGGCGTTCCGGGGCGTTCGGAATAGGGAAATACATGCAGGTTACTGAAGGGGACAGACCCCTCCTGGCATGGTGTGTCTTTGGGGACAGACCCCTCGGTCGGGAAGAGAAAAGATTTTGTTAATTGAAAATCTTCATCTGTTTCGCCTGGAAAACCGGTAATGATGTCGGCTCCGAGGGCGAGACGAGGACCAAGACGGCGATGCGCTTCGGTACGGAAACGGGCGACGGTGGCAATCGGGTAGGGACGGTTCATCCGGGCGAGGACACGGTCGCTGCCGGATTGAACCGACAGGTGGATGAACCGACAGATGTTGGGGTGGTTCTCGAATGCCGTCAGCAGAGCCGCGTCACAGATGCCGGGTTCAAGCGACCCCAGCCGGATCCGGTGCGTGGGGACAGACCCCGAGGGGGCGGGGAGTTCGGCGAGAGCGGAAAGAAGGTCAGGGAGACCGTGTCCCAGGGAACGGTAGAGGGCGAGGTTGCAGCCCGTGACGACGAGTTCGCGGAAGCCGCCGGCGAGGAAGGCGCGGGCCCGGTCTAGTACATGGTCGAAGGGGACAGACACCGGCTGGCCGCGGAAGTGGGGAACGATGCAAAATGCGCAGCGGCCGCTACAGCCGTCCTGTACCTTCAGAAAGGCCCGTGACGGGAACTGGTCGAGTGCGGCACCTTGGGGGACAGACCCCGAGGGGAGTGAAGCGTTGGGGACAGACCCCTCGGGAAATGGGTGGGCAAGGGGGCCTGTCCCCAGCGACTTGAGGGGGGCTGTCCCCGCGTTGGGGAGACAGCCGGTGACGATAACTTGAGAAAATGGGAATGTTTTGCGTAAATGTTCGATTTCCTTCTCGCAGTCCCGCTGGGCGCGTGCGGTGACGGAACAGCCGCGGACGATGATCAGATCGGGGACAGACCCCTCGGGGGGGAGGGGAACGATGGTGTGGCCGGCGGCGAGGAAGTCGGCCTCGAGGTCGAGGGCTTCGGCGCGGTTGAGGCGGCATCCGAATGTCTTGAAGGCGACAGTCATGACGGCGGGTTAGGTCGCGAGACCGGGAAAGAGGTAGAGGAGAAGGAGATTCGCGAGGTTGAAGGCACAATGGAGCGTGATCGGGGCGAGAATCGTCCGCGTGCGGGCGTAGAGCCAGGCGAATGAAACGCCGAGGTACCAGAGGGCTAAAAAAGAGGCGGCGTTGACATGGACGAGCGCGAAGACGAATCCTGAAACGGCCATGGCGAGGGGCAGGGGCAGCTTCTTGGCGAAACCGCGGAAGACGATACCGCGGAAGAGCACTTCTTCAAGGACCGGGGCCACGAGGAGGACGCTTCCCGCCATGAGGACATGATGCTTGAGGGTGAAAGAGGGGTCGGCAAAGCATTTGATGAGTTCTTGCTGGGAATCTGTGACATTGAAGACCCACTCGACGACTTTTGCGCCGACGGCGTTGAGTCCCAGGGCGACGAGAATGACGGGAACCGCGATTTTGAGTGTGAAGACGATGGCGCGGGACCTGTTGGGGTTGGACGCTGCGGTCGCGGGGCCAGATTCGCAGGAATCTTGGCGATTGACGAGTGCGGCGGTCGAGGCCCAACAGCCGGCGATGAGAGCGCCGAAGAAACCTGTCTCGATGAGGAACGACAGGCTGAGCGCCTGTGGACTCAGCGTCTTGTCGAGGCCATAGATGAACTGGTGCCAGAAGGCGCCGACCCCGTTTGAGCAGGCGGCAAGGAACAGGATGCCTGAGACCAAAAGGGCATGTACAAGATTATAACGGGAATTTTGCATGGCGAAGATTATAGCATACTGTCCGAGTCGGCGCATTGAGAATTTTGCTTCTTACGTTTGAGGTGGCAAAGTTTCGATGAAGATGATATAATAACCTCCAAGTGCTTTTAGAATTGCAATTCCATTTACTGAGAAGGAACAAATATGATTCGCGTCAATGAAAACTACCTGAAGATCCAGGCCAGCTATCTGTTCACGGAAATCGCTCATCGCGTCAAGGCGCACCAGGAGGCGCATCCCGAGGCGAAGATCATTCGCCTGGGCATTGGCGATGTGACCGAACCGCTCGCGCCGGCCGTCATTGCGGCGATGCACAAGGCGGTGGACGACGAGGCGAATCGGGCGACATTCTACGGGTATGGTCCGGAGCAGGGTTATGCGTTTCTGCGCGAGGCCGTGGCGAAGAACGACTTCCAGGATCGCGGCATTGACGTGGCGGCGGACGAAGTCTTCATCTCCGACGGCGCCAAGTGCGATTGTGGAAACATCCAGGAGCTGTTCGGTGCCGACGTGAAGATCGCCGTGGGTGATCCTGTCTATCCGGTCTATGTGGATACGAACGTGATGGCGGGTCGTACCGGCACGAATACCGATGGCCGCTATGCGAATCTCGTCTACCTCGACTGCACGGCCGAGAATGGCTATGTGCCGTCGCCGAAGACGCTGACGGAGAGCGTCGATGTTGTCTACCTCTGCTATCCCAACAATCCGACGGGTGCGGTGGCCACGAAGGCGCAGTTGCAGGAATGGGTTGACTGGGCGCGCGCGAACAAGGCGCTC
Source organism: Kiritimatiellia bacterium (assembly GCA_045641465.1). Lineage (GTDB taxonomy): Bacteria > Verrucomicrobiota > Kiritimatiellia > RFP12 > UBA1067 > RUG572. Next base: position 14,464 of record JAZUGW010000184.1, read on the forward strand.
ATCCTCTTCGACGCCGCCTACGAGGCCTTCATCCGTACGCCTGGAATTCCGCATTCGATCTACGAATGCGAAGGTGCGCGCGCGTGTGCGATCGAGTTCCGCAGCTATTCGAAGACGGCCGGTTTCACGGGTGTGCGTTGTGGCTACACCGTGGTGCCGAAGGGGCTCGTCGGCTACACGGCCGACGGTACGCCGGTGGAGCTGCGTCCGTTCTGGACGCGCCGTCAGACGACGAAGTTCAACGGCTGCAGCTACATCACGCAGCGCGGTGCCGAGGCGATCTACACGCCGGAAGGCAAGGCGCAGACGAAGGCGACGATCGACTTCTATCTCGAGAACGCGCAGATTGTCAAGGCGGCGCTCACGAAGCTCGGCTACGAAGTGACGGGCGGTGTCGATTCGCCGTACCTGTGGGTGAATGTGAAGGGCGACAGCTGGGCGTTCTTCGACAAGCTGCTGAAGGAAGCGAACGTGGTGACCACGCCGGGTGCGGGCTTCGGCAAGGACGGTCAGGGCTACATTCGCATTTCGGCCTTCAACAGCCGTGCGAACGTCGAGGAGGCCGTTGTCCGTCTTGCGAAGGTGCTCGCCTAACGGAGTTGAGGAGGCTCACGCCATGCCGGAACCGAATCGTAACCCTACGCCGCACGCGATCCCGCCCAAGCGGGAGCGCGTGCGGAAGATCAAGGCGATCCAGAGCGAGCTTGAGATGAAGCGTCGCGAACTGGGACTTCAGGCGCCGTCGATGCGGAAAGGGCCGGTCTTCTATCTCGTCCTCATGGCGGTGTTGGCAGTTGTCGGTCTTGCGGTGATCAATGCGACGGACAGTGGCAAGACGGCTGTTCGCGTGCGGAACGCCAAGGTCACGCAGGCGATGAAGAGCGTGGACGCCTTTGCCGAAGCGCTCGGCCGGTTCAAGTTCCATTGCGGCGTCTATCCCACGGTCGACGAGGGACTTGAGGCGCTCGCGCTCAAGCAGTCGCGCTATCCGGGCTGGATCGGTCCGTACATCAAGAAGATGGTGCCCGATCCCTGGAAGCATCCCTATGTCTATGAGCCGTCGACCAATGGCGTGCCCCGCGTGTTCTCGCTGGGGCCGGACGGCATCCGCGGCACGGCCGACGACATTACGCCCGATGCGGCGTTGTTCCAGAAGCCGTTCCGCGATACGACCTGGACGAACAACTGGGCGCCGTATCAGCTGCGGGGCTACATCATCGTACCGAGCAAAACGCAGAAGTGAGCGGGGAAAGGTGCATGGCGAACGAACTTGAGACGGCGACCGACCACCAGGTCTGGGAACTCCTGAAGCTGCAGGACGCCGAGGCCTGGAAGCTCGTATGGACGCGGGCCGTGTTGCCGGAGGCGCAGAGCTTTCGAAGCGGACGCAAGGCGCACGAATGGGGCATTACGGCGGAAGAGATGATGAGCCTCCTCTATGTCGAGATGATCGGCGGACGCAAAATCGACCTCTACCGCGACGACGGCGGCAGCCTCTGGGGCTGGTTGCGCACCTACGTGCGCGGCTATGTGCATCGGGCGCGTCCGGACGAGCGGTTCGTTTCGATCGAACGCGCGGGGACGGAGGGGGCCGAAGACGACGACGGACGCAGTTTTGAAGAAAAAGTTTCTCTGCAGGTGTCAGATTCGCGCGGTCGGGAGTCCTTGCCTGACGAAGACCCTGCGGTGCGGCGGCGTGAAGAGTGGGCCCTTGTGCAGAAATGCTTCGGGGACCTCTGGAAGAAGAATCCGATTCGCGCCTATGTGCATTTGCTCAAGCTCCGCATGAACCTGTCTTCAACGGAAATTAAAAGCATGCTCGGGATGTCCAGCGAGGCGAATGTGGACCAGGCGTTCTCGCGGGCGATCAAGGACATGCGGAAACTGAAGGTGGAGCATGAAGAACGCGATTGAAGAGACGGTGGAGATGACGCGCGAGGAAAGTGCGTTCATCGAGCGCTTCACGGCCGCCTATTGCCGTCCGCACCAGGTGGTGGTGGCGGAACGCCTGGCGTCGTTTGTCGCGGCGCGGCAGATGCGCTTTCTCGCTTCGGCGGGTTCCAATTTCGCTTTTGCGGCCGGCGACTCGGCTCCCGCGGCGTCTGTCGAGGCGCCGGACGAGGAGGTGCGGTTCGTTTTCGTGAGCGAAGGCGAGGCCGATGCGGCCGGTGCGTGGCGCGCGGAGCTGACGGTGCCGCCGAAGGCGGGGACGCAGACGATGCTGACGCTGGTGGTGACGGACAAGAACGGGGCTCCTGCCGAGGGCGTGTTCACGCTTGCGCGCGTGGCGTTGCCGCTTGCGGGAGGACGGGCGGAAATTCCCTTCGGGATGTTCCTCGCCGGCATCAAGGATACCGATGTCGCATTGAAGGGTGCAGATGGCGTCAGCAGGCCGGGGCGGTTGATGTTCTTCTGAGGAAACTGTTCGCTCGGCCATGGGTGAAGCTCCTTACATATTCCCGGAACCGCAGGCGGAATACCTGCGCGCGTTGAACGCAGGGCGTTGCCTTGCGAGCGATCTTTCGCACCGGGTGCCGGCGCGCGTGTCGCTGGTCGACGCGATGCCGCCTGTCTACCAGCAGGCATTGCAGGGCACGTGTGTGGCCAATGCCGTGACGGCGCTTCTGGAGTACTATGGCGACTGCAAGACGCGTCTGAGCGTGCAGTATCTGGCGGCTGTGACGAAGGATGTGGAGCGCGCGGGGCTTACACGCAACTTGGAGGCTTTGCGCACGGGGGGGACGTTGGATGCCGGCTTCGAGGCGCTCTTCCATACGGAACTGCTTCAGCTGCGCCTTCTGGCGGATACGAACGGCGGACTCGCCTCGCCGGCGTTGCGCCCGTATCTTGCGCGTTTTGAAGAGGGCGTGATGAGCCGCTTCAACCGGGCGCCCGGCAGTCTCCTCGTGAGCTGTTTCCATGCGGTGGAGACGCGCGGTGTGTGCCGCTATGCGCTTTGGCCGTACGCGGGGGCGCGGATGGCGTCCGTCTTCGGCGAAGTGGGCGCGGCGCTGGAGGTGCCGCCCGGGGCGGACGAAGATGCGGCGAAGCGGCGGGTGACGCACGGGCTCTACCTCCTCAGCATGGCCAACAACGTGGACGAGATCCGCGGGTTGCTGGCGGGGGCCAACGGACGGCGTCCGATGCCGGTCGCCGTGACGGTGAACTTCTTTGCGGATTGCGACGGCACGACTTATTCGTTCCCGGAGACGGAGGAACTTGCTGAGGGCCGGCTCGCGTCGAAGAACGTGTGGCGAGGACGCCACTGTCTGCTTCTTGTCGGCTACGAAGACAATCCAAAGGCACCGGGCGGCGGCTGGTTCCTCATCCGCAATTCGCTTGGCGAGGACTGGGGCGAAAAGGGCTATGGACGAATGCCCTACGCGTATCTGGCGTGTTTCGCCGTGGAGGCGGGGACGATCTTGCAGGATCGCATGGACTACGAAGGCGACGGCTACGACGGTCAGCGGTCCGTGGGCGAACCGACGTCGAAGAAGTCGCGTTCGCAGGCGTTTCTGCTTCGTTTCGCCGTGAATCTGGCCTTGGCGCTGGTGCTGGTGGGGGGAACGCTTTGGGTGGCGTCGTACGAACGGAATAAAGAGGCGAAGATCGAGGGCGAGCCGGAGAACGGTTGGATGCGTCCGCCGATGCCGGGCGATCCCGATGCGAATGAAAAGCCGCCGCCTGCCGCCTCGCACGTTCGGTATAAAGTGTTCTTTTCGTGCGAGAACGTGGAGGAGCGCCAGAGTCTGCGCACGGCATTCGCCTTGGAGAACGTGCCGTATCCCGTTGAGTTCATGCCGCAGAACCTGTCGAGCGTTCTGGCCTTGCGCATTGTCATCGACGAGGAGGACGACGTGTACGAGGCGCTGGAGCATGTGCTGCAGCAGAACTACAAAGGCGCCTCGAAGGAGCTGTGGACGGACATGGGAGTCCTTGTGCGTACGCGCCGCGTCTACGCCGTGAAAGACACCTTGCGCCGTTGGAACGGGGGACTTTAAAGGTAAAGGAGAAACAAATGAAAATGACGAAAAGCTTATTTGCGCTGAGTCTGGTGGCCGCTGGGCTGTTGATGGGAGGATGCAAGATCTATCCGCCGATGGACCCACGGGTGACGCTGGCCGACAATGCGGTGGGTGACGTGTATGTGGCCGATGTGCGGTGCGAGAAGACGGCGGGCAACATCCTGACCTACCAGGTGAACGTGCTCAATCGGACGTCGAGCGAATTGTGGCTGGACTGGAAGGTCATTTGGCTCGATGCGGCCGGGCAGGAAATCGACTCCGCCGTGAGCACGTGGAACAGCCTGGCGGTGGCGCCGAACGACGTCAAGGGACTCAAGGGTACGGCGCCGCGCGCCGAAGCCGCCGACATGCGCTTCTACGTCCGCCGTACGGTTCGCTGAAGATTGAGTAGAGAAAGGAACGAGAAATGAAGATCAAGAAGATTCTGCCTCTGGTGATGTGCTGTGCCGCAGCCGTGTTCTACACGGGCTGTACGACGACGACCCATTATGTGCCGGCCGGTGCGACGGTGGCCGCTGTCGCCGGTTTTTCGCAGGACGACATCGACTTTACCGTTTCGCAGGCGGTGCAGTCCGTGCTGGCGCAGGGACGCCTCGTGACGACGGACGGTTCGCGCAAGGTGCTGGTCATCGAGAACGTGAAGAACGACACGCTGAGCCGCGGGACGGATGCGGATGCGTTGGCGGAGGCGCTGGGACTTTCCCTTCGCGAGAATTTCACGAACTCCGGCAAGGTCATCGTCTACAACAAGCAGGTGGCGCAGTTCGCGACCGTGCGCGTCGATCCGCAGATGACGCTCTACGGACGCCTCACGCAGCGCAATCTGCGTCAGGACAACGGCGACTTCCAGATCGAATACTCGCTCAATCTGCAGCTCATCGACCTGTCGACGGGTCTTGAGTTCTGGCAGAAGCGCATTCCGCTGCGCAAGATCGCGGACCGCGCCAATTTGATGTGATCTTAAAGGGGACTGTCAGATTCCTATCGTGCGAACACCTAGCCGAACGTGAAGTCCAAACTCTTTAAAGCAAAGGAAGATTGAAAATGAACTTGATGCGTATGCTTTTATGCGGAAGCGTGGCCTTTCTGGCGGCGATCCAGGGCGTAGCGGAAGAGACGTTGGTCAAGCCCGCAGAACAGGGGGCCGTTCCTGCGGTGAATTCGAATTCGGTGAAAACGCGGCGCATGGCGGTGATGACGTTCCGTCCGGCGCAGCCGACTTTCAGCTGGTATGGCCAGCCGGGCAAGACGCTCGATTGGGCGTCGGCGCTTGCGGACAAGCTGAATGTGCGTCTGACCCAGACGCGCAAGTTCACGATGCTCGACCGCAAGTTCGATGCCGAAGTGCAGGCGGAACTGGCGCGGCTTTCGGATAAGAATGCGGCACCGGCCGATGTCGTGCGGATGGGGCAGAAGCTGGGGACGGACTATCTGATCGTGGGCGACGTGCAGGTGAACGATCTGCAGATGCCGGCGGTCAATCCCTTCACCAACCGCGCGATGCCGCGTCCCTCGGCCTTGTTCGCCGAAGTGACATATCGCGTGCTGCTGGCGCCCACGGGGCAGCTCAAGTGGACGGACACGGTGAAGCTCGATGCGGCGTCGTTCGCCGCAGGCGATCTGGCGTCCTTCCTCTCGCAGACGAGCGAAGCCGCCGCATCGTCCATCGTCGATGGCATGATGGCGAACATCCTGCCGTTTGAAATCGTCGGACGCACGCAGTCGGGGCAGCTGGTCGTGGGCGAAGGGGGACAGTCCCTCCGCGTGGGCGAATTCCTCACGGTGTTCGCGTTGGGCGAGGAAGTGAAGGATTCGCGTACGGGCGAGGTGCTGGACCGGGTCGAGGATGCCGTGGGCACGGTGCAGGTGGTGCGTGTGACGGACAAGGTGAGCTACGTGCAGGCCGTCGAAGGCGATGCCGCCAAGATGGTGCCGGGGTCGCGTCTGCGCCGCGTGTCGCCTGTGGCGACGGGGGCTCCCGTTCAGGCGCCACCGGTTCCGAATACGCCCGTCAAGGTGACACCCGCCGGCGGAGTCGTCGTTCCGTTCTAATCAGAAAGGCCAAAGGAAAATGCGTATCCTTTTGGGATTGGCATCGTGTGCGGCACTCTTCGGATTCGTGGGGTGCCGTACAACGTCAGATGTGCTTCGTGACTACGAGGCGAATGTCACGGTCGGCAACTATGCCGCCGCCGTGCCGGAAGTCGCCGAACTCGCGGCGAAGAACGACGACTCGCGTCTGCTTTGGCATCTGCTGGCGGCGAGCGCTTCCTACTTGGCGGACGACAAGGCGAACGCCATCGCACAGTTCAACGCCGCCGAAGACGCCATGCAGCGTAACGACCGTGCGAGTGTCTTTTCGCAGGCCGGGCAGGGAACGCTGGCGATGATGACGAACGACCGCGCGTTCCCGTATGATGGTGGCGGACAAGACCGCATCTTTGCCTGCCTCTACAAGGCGATTGATTTCCTTTCGCTTGGCCAGGAAGCGGGGGCGCGGACGGAACTGAATCGCGCCTCGCAGTATCAGGACAACTGGATCTACGACCGGCGTCGTGAAATCGAAGCGGCCTCGGCGCGTCTGCAGAAGGATGCCGATGCCTACGTACAGCAGCAGCACACGCAGCCGATGGGCGATCGTGCGCAGCAGACCGCGACCGTGATGGCCGATGCGTCCTTCGCGGCGCAGGTCCAGCAGAACTGCGGATTCAATCTGGCGACGTCGGGCAATCTCGACGCGTTGGCGGCCGGCGACTACGTGAACACCTATGCGCAACATGTGACGGGCGTGTTCCGCTGGCTTCGGAACGACGGAGGCGAGGCGTGTTTGAAATCGGCCGCGAGTCTGTCGGGGAATCCTGCGGCGGTGCGTGATGCCGCCGAATGCGCGCAGGGGATGCGTCCGAAGAACCAGGTGTGGATCTGGGTCGAGGACGGGTTGTGTCCGAGTCGCGAGGAATGGCGCGTGGACCTGCCGCTGATGCTGCTGCCGTTTGTGCGGCATTATCTGCCATACGTCGGTATGGCGCTGCCGGTGTTGCGCGAACGCACATGGGGTGCTTCCAGCTGGGCGGTTCAGTGCAGCGGCGGTGAACGTGTGGCTCTTGCGGATCTCGCGAACGTCGACAAGCTCGTCAAGACGGAATACGACGTCTACATGCGCGGTGCGATCTCGCGTGAAATTACACGTACCATCGTGAAAGCCGGTGTGCAGGTGGCGCTGGGCGTGACGTCGGAGAATGTGAGCGACCACAACACGCAGCTCGCGCTCAAGCTTTCGCAGATCGGTGTGGCGGCCTGGGCGGCCTCGTCGACGGCGGCCGATCTGCGCAGCTGGACGACACTGCCGAAGACGGTCAAATGCATTCGCGTGGATCGTCCTGCCGATGGCAAGATCGACATCTGGGCGGACGGTCAGCAGATTCTGCTCAACATGGCCGAAGGCAATTCGTTCGTCTTCATCCGCAAGCCGGGTCCGCAGGCAATGCCAGTCGTGAAGCAGGTCACCTTCAAGTAGAGTTAAAGATTAAAGGTTAAAGACACTAGCATCCCATTCATGACTTGAGGGACGCAGTTTAGTGTTGCTTTTCGGGAAGGTTTCGGGTAACCTACCCGATTGTGAAAAAGACCACCCCGAAAGCAACGAAGACAGTATACCCCATTATCTGTCAGATAGTCAACACCATTCCGACACAATTTGTCGCCGAGACCGCGAAGGCCCACAGGGTCCTCAGCCGCACCTTCTCGCCGAAAAGCCATGTCGCGGCAATGCTCTACTGCCAGGTGTCGAAGACCGAGTCGCTCAATTCGATCTGCGACGTCGCGCGGGCGAACGACGCGCTTTGGCGTTCGATGGACGTGACGCCGCCCATGCGCAACACGCTCTCGAACGCGAACGCCCACAGGCCGTCCG
>JAZUGW010000185.1:0-15679 GCA_045641465.1 Kiritimatiellia bacterium
ACCACGTGAGCGCGCTCGCCCGCAAGGAGGGCATGCTGCTCATCCTGCGGCGCATGAAGGAGTTCGCCGGCGACACGCCCGTCATCTTCACTGGCGACCACAACTGTTTCGAGAACTCGGAACCGGCGCAAGCCGTTGCGAAGGTTCTGAAGAACGCGATCCATATCACAGAGACGCCGCCGAAGGGACCTTGGCTTTCCTGTCCCGGATTCCGCACGTACAAGAAATTGACGCCGGCCGCCGTGATGGTGAAGCGGACGGAAGCTGAACGCAACCAGCACATCCGCGATTGCGCCCGCATCGACTACATCTATGTTTCGCCCGGCATCAAGGTGAAGGACTACGAGACGTATCCTGACACACGACCCGGACTCAAGGTGCCCCCCTCCGACCACTATCCCGTGGCTGCGACGATCGAACTTTAATCTGAAAGGAAAATGAAAATGACGTACGAACAGGCGAAGACGCTCCTTGAAAAGAATGGGCAGGAGCAGGTGTTGCGTTTCTGGAAAAAGCTCTCGAAGGCCGAGCAGACTGCGCTGCTCGCGCAGATTGAGACGATCGACTTCAAGGAGCTGAAGCGTTGTGCGTCGATGCTGACGGCAACCGCGGCGGCGGCCAAGAAGGGCAAGCCGACGGCGCCGAAAGTGGCCGAACTCAAGGGCGCCGCGCTGAAGAAGGCGACGGCCGCCGGTGAGAAGGAACTCAAGGCGGGCCACGTGGGCGTGCTGCTGGTGGCGGGCGGCCAGGGTTCGCGCCTCGGCTACGAGGGCCCGAAGGGCGCCTACTCGATCGGCCCTGTGACGGGCGCCTCGCTCTTCTATTTCCATGCGCGCAAGATCCTCGCGCTGACCGTGCGCTATGCCGTGCGCGTGCCGTTCTACGTGATGACGAGCGCCGCGAACTACGATGCCACGGTGGCGCACTTCGAAGAGAACGACTACTTCGGACTCGACCCCCAGGACGTGATCTTCTTCAAGCAGGGCATGTGGCCGGGCATGACGCCGGACGGCAAGATCATCCTCGATGCGCCAGGTCACATCTTCATGAGTCCGGATGGCCATGGCGGCATGATCAGCGCCCTCAAGGCGAATGGCTGCTTCGCGGACATGAAGAAGCGCGGCGTGAAGACGCTCTTCTATTTCCAGGTCGACAATCCGATGGTCGAAGTCGCCGATCCCGCGTTCATCGGTCTGCACACGCTTGAGAAGAGCGAGTATTCGCTCAAGCTCACGGCGAAGCGCGAGCCCACGGAAGGCCTGGGCATGGTCGTCAAGCGCGACGGCCACTTCGATATGATCGAATACACCGAGATGACGGACGAGATGAACAACCGTCGCACGAAGACGGGCGACCTCTACTTCAAGTTCGGTTCGCCGGCCATTCATGTGTTCGACCGTGCGTTCCTCGAACGCGAAGCGGCGAAGGCGATGCCGTTGCATCTCGCGCACAAGAAGATCGCGACGGTGGACGAAAAGGGCAAGGTCGTGAAGGCGACCGAACCGAACGGCTACAAGTTCGAGAAGTTCATCTTCGACGCGCTCGCGGATGCGAAGGGCGTGACGTGCTTTGCGTTCGACCGCGCCGACGAGTTCTCGCCGGTCAAGAACGCCGAAGGCAAGGATTCGCCGGCGACCTGCAAGGCCGACTTGCAGGCCAAGTGGCGCCGCCAGCTCGCGCAGGCGGGCGTTACGGTGCCGGAGACGATGCCGATCGAGCTCGATCCGGTCTATGCGCTCGATGCGGCCGAAGTGGCCCAGACCGGTCTTCTGCTCACGGCTAACTAAGCCAGAAGGAACTCCCCTGATGAAGAACGAATTGAGAATGTTGGGGTTGGCTCTGCTGGCCGGCGCGTCCTTTGCGGCCGTGCCGCCGGCAGTGAAGGTGCCGTCCGTTGGGGAGCTGGCGGCTGACTGGATCTCGCAGGATGGTCCGATTCCGGCGGGCTTGACGGAAAAGGCCTGGCGTGCGAAAATGCTCGCGCGCCGTGCCGAACGTCTGAAGCCCGTGCTGAAGATGGCGAAGCGCTGGGTCTACTGCCGTCACTATGTGATGGGCGGTTCGCACTACGCCTACACGGAGGCCGTCTCGGATGCGGCCAACGAGCGGACCTATCTCCGCATCGGATCGTCGCTTTGTCTGGCGGAGTACCAGCCCGACGGTCTCTGGAAGGAAACCGTCCTGCTCGAGTCGAAGGAAGGCTGCTTCCGCGATGTCGACGTCTCGCCCGACGGGACGCGCATTCTCTATTCGTTCAAGGCCAGCGATCGTGGCGACGACTTCCATCTCTACGAGATGAATCTCAACACGCGCGCTGTGCGTCAATTGACTTCCGGCGCGGGTGTGGCGGACTATGAAGGCTGCTACATGCCGGATGGACGCATTCTGTTCAACTCCACGCGCTGCATGCAGATCGTGGACTGCTGGTGGACCGAAGTGAGCAACATCTACCGGTGCGAGGCGGACGGATCGAACATCACGCGCATCACCTACGACCAGGTTCACGACAACTATCCGTCCCTCACGTGGGATGGACGCGTGCTCTACACGCGCTGGGAATACAACGACCGTTCGCAGATGTATCCGCAGCCGCTGTTCGGCATGAATCCCGATGGCACGAACCAGCGCGCCGTCTACGGTGGCAACTCCTGGTTCCCCACGACGACGATCCATGCCCGCGCGGTGCCGAATAGTCCGCTCTTCTTCGCCATTGCGACGGGACACCATTCGCTCCAGCCGGGCGAACTCATGCGCTTCGATCCGCGTGCCGGACGCGAAGAGGACAAGGGTGCGTGGCAGTTGGCGCCGTTGCGCAAGGCGCAGGCGGTGAAGATCGACGCCTACGGCCAGGGCGGCCGTGTGGCGGCCTATCCGTATCCCGTGGGCGAGAACGGCGTGGTGCTCGCCTACCTGCCGCAGGGATGGCCGCGTCATCGCAACGGTGCGCCGAACTACCGCGACCACCAGGCGCCGTTCGCGCTGTATTGGACGAATGTCGACGGCGCGCGTGAGCTGCTCGTGGCGCAGAAGGGCAAGATCCCGTGTGGACGTCCCGTGCCGGTCTGCGCGCGCAAGCTGCCGAACCGTCCGTCGGTGCGTCCGGATGAAACGAAGACAACGGGCATTTATGCGATTCGCGACGTCTATGTGGGCGATTCGATGAAGGGCGTGCCGCGCGGCACGGTGAAGACGATGCGCGTCGTGTCGCTCGACTATCGTCCGGCGGGCATTGGCCACAATGGCAATGGCGGACCCGGTGGCGGCGGTCTTTCCTGCACGCCGCCCGCGCTCGGGAACGGCACATGGGGCATCAAGCGCGTGCTGGGCGAAGTCCCGGTGGCGGCGGATGGCTCCGTGGCGGTACAGGTTCCGGCGCGGACGCCGCTCTACTTCATGCTGCTCGACGAGAAGGGACGCATGGTGCAGAGCATGCGCAGCTGGTCCACGCTGCAACCGGGCGAGACGGCCAGCTGCATTGGCTGCCACGAGTCGCCGAACATGGCGCCGGACTTCAAGATGGGCGATCCGCTCGCGGGGCGTGTGCTGCATTCGCTCACGCTGCCGCCGCGCGGCTTCAGCTATCAGAAGGACATTCAGCCGATTCTCGATCGGCGTTGCGTGGGATGTCACAATCCGGCGAAGAACGACAAGATCCCGGATCTGACGGCGGCGCCGGTGAGCGACCCGAACTCGAAGCGCACGTGGGTGAGATCGTACGTGACGTTGACGGGGGCGCATCCGGGCGGGGAGGGGCCGACCATGCGCTGGGGAGCGAATCCGGACAACCTCAAGGGCATCATCAACTGGATCCATTCGGCGTCCGTACCGACGCCCATTCCGCCGCTCTGGCGCGGGTCGCGCGTCAGCCGTCTCTTTACGGAAAAACTCGACAAGGGTCACGCCAAGGGCCTGACGGACAAGGAAATGCGCACGCTCGCGTGCTGGGTCGATCTCGGCATCCCGTTCTGCGGTACCTACGATGAGGGCGCCTGCTGGACCGTCGAGGAGCGCAAGCGCTGGGACTATGCCGTTCAGAAGCGTGCGCGCAATGTGACCAAGGGAGAGCCGCGCAGGTGAGCGCAATCGACTACCGACTTTATCTGGTGACCGACGATCCCTCGGCCTACGCACGGGATTTCGTCGAAATGGTGGAAGCTGCCATCATGGGCGGCGTGACGGTGGTGCAATACCGCGACACGCAGTCGAACGACCGCACGGCGTATGCGCGCGTGCGGCGTTTGCAGGATATGCTGCGGCTCCATCGGATCCCGCTCGTGATGAACAACAACGTCGGCCTTGCGCTGGCGGTGGGGGCGGAGGGGATCCATGTGGGCCAGGGCGATCTGCCCGTGGCGCTCGTCCGCCGGCTGGTGGGTCCGAAGATGGAAATCGGTCTCTCGCTGACCTGTGCGGACGATGTGCGCGTGGACGATCTTGCCGTGGCGGATGTCGTGGGGATCGGTCCGGTGTGGGACGCGCGCAAGACGAAGGCCGATGCGGCGCCGGCGATGGGCCCGGAAGGCTTCGCCGCGCTCGCGCGGGCGGCCGGCAAGCCCAATGTCGCCATCGGCGGAATTACGCTGGAGACGGCACCTGCGGTGCTGGCGGCCGGGGCGCAGGGGCTTGCGATCGTTTCGGCGTTTTCGCGCGTGCCCGATCCCGCCGCGTCTGCTCGTTCCTTTAGGACGCTTTTCAAATGAAAACGAAAATCCAACCTTGTGTTCTCACGATCGCCGGCAGCGACTCGGGCGGCAATGCGGGCGTGCAGGCCGACCTGCGGACCTTCCACGGCTACGGACTGCATGGCTGCACCGTGTTCGCGGCGTTGACGGCGCAGAATCCGCGCGGGGTGAGAAGCATCCATCAGGTGCCGCCGTCTTTTATCGCGGACCAGCTTGATGCGATCTTCGAGATGTATGCCGTCAAGGCGCTGAAGACGGGCATGCTCGGCACGGTGGAGGTCATCGATGTCGTGTCGCGTAAACTGCGGGAGCAGCCGCGCGTGAAAAAAGTCATCGATCCCGTCATGGTGGCGACAAGCGGGGCGAAGCTCCTCGCGGACGATGCGGTGGAGGCGCTGAAAGAACAGCTGCTGCCGCATGCGACGCTCATCACGCCGAACCTGCCGGAGGCGGAGGTGCTGCTGGGGCGGGCGATTCCCGATGTCGCGGCGATTCGCGTGGCGGCGAAGGAACTCTCGCGGAAATTCGGTTGTGCGGTGCTGCTCAAAGGGGGACACGCCGTGGAACCCGGGGCGACGGTGCGCGGCGCCAACACGCAGGTTGCCGAGGATATTCTCTTTGACGGACGGGGTTTTCACGCGTTTCAGTGTCCGGTCATTCCGCATCCTGTTTCGACGCATGGCACGGGATGTTCGCTTGCCGCGGCGCTCGCATCGGAACTTGCGCGCGGTGTGTCGCTGGTGAAAGCTGTCGAAGGCGCGAAAAATTTTGTTTACGAAGCGATTCGTTTATCGTATTATATAGGAAAACATTGCGGCGTATTGGGTATGCCGCGAACAAGGGAGATTTAAAAATGGCTATTGAAGCGGATACCGAACCGACAGAACTTGAAGAGGGTGAGATCATCCTTCGCAAGAAGAAGCAGCCCGAGCTGAAGACGGGCGTGACGGCGCAGTCTGTGTTGAAGACGGCTGCGGCGGCATTGGAGACGTTGCGTGAGAAGAAGCCGTTGGTGGCGTGCATGACGAATATCGTCTCGGCGAATTTCCAGGCCAACGCGCTGCTCGCGCTGGGGGCCTCGCCGGCGATGGTCGAAGACATCGGTGAAGCGTCGCAGATTACGTCTGTGGCGGATGCGCTGCTGATCAATGTCGGCACGGTGACGAAGCCGCAGACGGATGCCATGCGCGCGGCGGTGTCGCACGCGAATATGAGCGGGCGCCCGTGGACGCTCGATCCCGTGGGTGTGGGCGCGTTGCCGCTGCGCACCTTCACGGCGAAGGAGTTGATGCGCCGCTTCCCGGCGTTCATCCGCGGCAATGCGAGCGAGATCGATTTCCTCGTGAGCGGAACGACGTATGGACGCGGCATGGACGCCAGCGTTTCAAGCGATCAGGTGGCGCAGTCGGCCTTGCGTTTGGCCGGTGTGACGCGTGCGGCGGTGCTTGTGACGGGCGAGACGGACTATGTGGCGCTGGAAGGCGCGCCGCTGGTGGCGATTGCGAATGGGTCGCCGCTGATGACGCGCGTGACGGGCGTGGGCTGTGTGCAGGGCGCGATCGGTTCGGCCTTCCTGGGCGCGTTGGGTGCGCAGGCGCGCTGGGAGAGCGCATTGGCGTCGGCGCTTGTCGTGGCGATCGCCGGCGAGATCGCCGTTGAAAAGGGGAAGACGCTCGGTGCGTTTCCGGCGGCGTTCATCGACGCGCTCGATTCGCTCAAGCCGTCCGACATCACCAAGCGTGGTAAAGTCAAGCTGATGTGAGTTGGTTCGACCCAAACGCGCAACGGGAAAGATTATGGAAAACAAAGTTCGCCCGATATTCTTGATTTTGAGCGCGCCGTCCGGCTGCGGGAAGTCGACGCTGATCGACATGCTGCTTCAGGAATACCCTGACATGGAGTATTCGATTTCGTGTACGACACGGGCGCCGCGCGGCGAGGAAGAGGATGGCCTCGACTATCATTTCCTGACGGTCGAGCGTTTCCGCGAACTCATCGCCGAGGATGCGTTCCTCGAATACGCCGAAGTGCACGGCAACTACTATGGTACGCTCAAGCAGCCCGTCATCGACGTGCTGAAGGTCGGCCATACGATGATTCTCGACATCGACGTCGTGGGGGCCGCGAAGGTGCGCCACTATGTGCAGCACCATCTGCCGGCCGGCGATCCGCTGCACGACGGCTTTGTGGACATCTTCATCAATCCGCCGTCCTTGGAAGAACTGCGCGCGCGTTTGGAAGGCCGCGGAACCGATTCGCCGGAAGTCATCGAGCGTCGCCTCGCGAACGCCGAAGGCGAGATGGCGCGTGCCGGCGAATACATGTACCAGGTTACGAACGACGATCTCGGCATCTGCTACAAGACGCTCTGCGATCTCATCGATGTGAAGACGGGCCGCATGTAAGATCGGTTCTGCCATGTTTCTGCCGACGACACAGGCGGAGATGCGAAAGCTGGGCTGGACTCAGGCGGACGTGATTCTCGTGACGGGCGACGCCTACGTGGATACGCCCTACAGTGGTACGGCCGTGATCGGGCAGGTGTTGCTGAAGCACGGATTCCGCGTGGCGGTGCTGTCGCAGCCCGATGTGAAGGATCCGGCGGCATTCAAGTCCTTGGGTGAACCGCGTCTCTACTGGGGCGTTTCCGCCGGATGCGTCGACTCGATGGTGGCGAACTATACGGCGGCCGGCAAGCGGCGCCATCAGGACGATTTTACGCCCGGCGGCGAGAATACGCGACGTCCCGACCGCGCGACCATCGCCTACGCCAATGCCATCCGCGCGGCGTTCCATCCCGCGAAGCCGATCGTCCTCGGCGGCATCGAAGCGTCGCTGCGGCGCGTGGCGCACTATGATTTCTGGAGCGACAAGGTACGGCGGCCGGTCCTTGTGGATGCGAAGGCCGATGCGCTGCTCTACGGGATGGGCGAACGCTCGATCGTCGAACTGACGGAGGCTTTTCGCGACGGGACCGACTGGCGCCGGATCCGCGGACTCTGCTATCTGGCGAACGCGGCGCAGCTGGAGACGTTGCGTGCGGCACAGCCTGACCTTGTCGAGCTGCCGTCCTTTGCCGAGGTTTCGGCGCCGACGGACGAGGGAAAGGACGCCTTCCTCAAGGCGCATCGCCTCTTTGCGGCGAATCAAGACGCCGTGACGGCGAAGACGCTTGTGCAGTCCGTCGATCTGCGCACGCTCGTGCACAATCCGCCGAGTCCGCCGCTTGAACGGGAGGAACTCGACGCCGTACACGACATCCCGTTTATGCTGGATGCGCCGCCGTCCATCCGCGCGCAGGGGGCGATTCGCGCGCTCGATACGATTCGCTTTGCGGTGACGACGCATCGTGGGTGCTATGGCAATTGCCGGTTCTGCGCGATCACGGTGCATCAAGGACGGCGCGTGGTGAGCCGTAGCGAGGCGTCGATTGTGCGCGAAGTCGAACGGATGACGCATCATCCGAAATTCCGCGGCACGGTGGCGGATGTGGGCGGGCCGACGGCGAACATGTACGGGTTCGACTGTCCGCGCAAGGCGACGGCGGGTGCGTGCGCAGACCGCGACTGCCTGTTCCCGTCGTGCTGTCCGGCGCTCAAGCCCGACCATGGCGCGCAGCTGGGACTCTTGCGCAAGCTGCGTGCGCTGCCGGGCGTCAAGCACGTGTTCGTCGCCTCGGGGATTCGTCCCGATCTCGTCGCGGCCGATCCGCGCAACGGGTGCGAATATGTGGCGACGCTTGCGAAGTACCACGTGTCGGGCCAGCTCAAGCTGGCGCCGGAACATGTGGTCGACCACGTGCTCGCGGCGATGGGCAAGCCCGGGGTCAAGTCGCTGCTCGCGTTCAAGGACCGTTTCGATGACGTCTCGCGCCGTATCGGCAAACCGCAGTTTTTGACCTACTACTTCATTGCCGCGCATCCGGGCTGCACGGAGAGCGACATGCGCGAACTCAAGGCGTTTGCACTGAAGCATCTCAAGCTCAATCCCGAGCAGGTGCAGATCTTCACGCCCACGCCGCTCACCGCCGCCACGGCGATGTACTACACGGGACGCGATCCGACGACGGGCCACAAGATCTTCGTTGAACGCGGCCTGGGCGGCAAGCAGCGTCAGAAGGACGTGCTCACGATGAAAGCGGGAGGGGGAATGATCCCCGGCGCCCCGTTGGGCGGCAATCGGCCGCAGGCGGCTTTTAGCAGGAAACGAAGTGGTTTTCAGAAAGGACACAGACGATGAAGAAGCTCGTGACGGTGTGGGTCATCCTTGGTTTGCTTGTCGCTTCGGCAGCGGTACCGACGCCGTCGGTGCCAGCGAAAGAGCGGCTGGTCGGCATCTTCTACTTCCTGTGGCTGGGGGCGCATGGCGGCAAGGCGCCGCGTGACATTTCGAAGATTCTCAAGGCCGATCCGAAGGCGGGGTACAAGCCGAACGATCCGGTGTGGGGCCCGGTGGGGTTCTACCATCACTGGGGCGAGCCGCTCTACGGCTACTACTGGTCGAACGACGAGTGGGTGGTGCGCCGCCACATGAAGCTCCTCATGCAGGCGAACATCGACTTCCTGTTCTTCGATACGACGAACGCCGTGACGTATGAAAACAATGCGAAGCTCGTGATGCGCGTGTTGCAGGAGTATCACGACGCGGGCTGGAAGACGCCGCAGGTGATGTTCTATACGAATACGCGCTCCGGCTGGACGGTCCAGCAGATCTACAACAAGATCTACAAGCCGAAGTTCGCGCCCGATGCGTGGTTCAAGCTCAACGGCAAGCCGGTGATCGTGGCGAAGGAAGAGGAGTGCTCGCCGGAGACGCGCGCGTTCTTCACGATCGTGAAGTCGCAGTGGCCGAACGAAGTCCAGAAGAAGGGCGGCTGGCCGTGGATGGATTTCGCGCGTCCGCAGCGGCTCTTCCCGGGCGAGAAGGTGAACCGGTCGGTGATGAACGTGTCGGTGGCGCAGCATCCGCAGATCCATTTCGGCGACTCGGCGATGTACGGCGAAACGCGAAATCGTGGACGCGCCTTCCACAACGGCGCGAACGACCCGGCGCCGGGCGCGTGGAAGAAGGGGTACAACGCGGCCGAGCAGTGGGCGCACGCGATCAAGATGGATCCTGATATCGTGCTTGTGACGGGATGGAACGAATGGATCGCGGGGCGGTGGCCGGGCACGCGGGAGCGTCCGATCAATTTCGTCGATTGCGCCAACTGGGAATTTTCGCGCGACATCGAGATGATGCGCGGCGGGTATGGCGATGCCTACTTCCTGCAACTCGTCGACTCGGTGAAACGCTACAAGCGTCTGCCCGAGGCGACGCCTGTGACGCCGCGGGGAACGGTGCGGCGTTTCCGCTGTTTTGCGGATGCGGGCTTCCCGCGCAATGCACCCGGCTCGGGAACGAACTATGTGAACCGCACCCAGCGGAACGTACCCTTGTGGATCGAGGTGAGCCACACGACCGAAACGGTACGCTTCGTGGTCGAGACCGCGAAGCCGATCGTGGGTCCGAAGACGGGCGACTGGATGAGCATCCTCGTGGACGGCGTGCGCGTGAACGAGCGGGGACGCGAGACGGTTGCCGGGAGGCGTTTTACGCTCGTCGTGCCGCGCGCGAAACTCGGCTGCGCGAAAGGTCCGTTCACGCTCAACGTCAAGTTCGTCGATTCCACCGTCCCCTGCCGTGATCCCCTCGACTGGTACGACCACGGCGTCGTCGCTCCCCTCGGCCGGCTGCCTTTCGTTTACAAGGGTAAAAATTGATTGACTCTTGAATGTCATCAAACGGGTGCCAATTTCGCTATGGCGGTTGACGCGGAAATTTGATATACTCTTTTCACCATGGCAGAAACATCTAGATTGGCATTGAATGTGCTGAAGGCGACGGGTCTCTATTCCGACGAGGCCCTGGCGAAGATTGCGGACGGTCAGGCGCGGAATCCGGAGATGGGCCTCGTGGAGGCGACGATCAAGTTCGGCGGCGCGCGAGAGGCCGACTTCCTTCGGAAAACCGGCGAATTCCTTGGGTTCGACTATGTCGAGCTCGAGAAGGTGACGCCGCGCCCGGATGTGCTGCAGAAGCTGCCGGCGAGTGCGGTGTATCAATACAACGTGCTGCCGCTCAAGTTTGCGGACGGGGCGCTGACGGTTGTTTCGAGCGATCCGTTCTCGACGATGGCGGCGGACGGACTGCGGCTCGCGGCGGGATGCCCCGTGAAGATCGCCCTCGCCCCGCGCGAGGAGATCGACAAGGCCGTCAAGAAGTTCTACGGTGTCGGCGCCGATGCGATCGAAAAGATGATCGAAGACGGACGCTACGCCGTGGACGAAGACGACGGCTCGATGTCCAAGATCGATGTGGGCGCGGAAGGCGAAGAGGCTTCGATCGTCAAATTCGTGAACCGGATCATCGCCGAAGCGGACCGTCAGGGTGCGACCGATATTCACATCGAACCGCAGGAAACGGAATTGCGCATCCGCTACCGCATCGACGGCATGCTGCACAAAGTCGACGTGCCGCCGCAGTTGAACCGACTCAAATCCGCCATCATCAGCCGTATCAAAGTCATGGCGAACCTCGATATCGCCGAAAAGCGTCTGCCGATGGACGGACGTATCGGCATCCGCCTCGGGGGCGAAGACATCGACATCCGTGTGTCGACGATGCCGGGCGCGTGGGGCGAATCGATTTCGCTGCGTCTGTTGGCGAAGAGCGGCAACTTCGTGAAGATGTGCGACCTCGGGTTCAACGACCGCGACTTCAAGGTGGTGGACAAGATCATCCGGCGTCCGAACGGCATCTTCCTGGTGACGGGTCCGACAGGTTCCGGTAAGTCGACCTCGCTCTACAGCTTCCTCCACGAAGTGAACACGATGGATGTGCGCATCCTGACGGCGGAAGACCCGATCGAATACCAGATGGACGGCATCATCCAGGTGCAGATGAACAAGGACATCGGCCTTGACTTCGCGCGCACGCTGCGTGCCTTCCTGCGTCAGGACCCGGACAAGATCATGGTGGGCGAAATCCGTGACCGTGAAACGGCGGAAATCGCCATCAACGCGTCGCTCACGGGCCACATGGTGTTCTCGACCCTGCACACGAACGATGCGGCGGGTGCCTTCCCGCGTATGATCGATATGGGTGTGGAGCCGTTCCTGATCGCATCTGCCGTCGCGGGCGTGATGGGCCAGCGTCTCTGTCGTCGGCTGTGCCCGACCTGCCGTCGCGAGGTGCCGCTTGACAAGAAGTTCTACGATCTCAGCTATCCGCCCGAGAGGGACACGGTGTTCGAACCGGCCGGCTGCGAATCCTGCGCGAAGACGGGTTACAAGGGCCGTCGTGCGCTCTTCGAAGTGCTCGAGGTCGACGAAGAGATCGAGACGGCGATTGTGCGTCGGGCCAATGCGACCGAAATCCGCGACATTTCGCTCAGCAAGGGGATGAAAACCCTGCGTGAGGACGGTTGGGCCAAAGTGTTCAAGGGCGTCACGTCCATTAAGGAGATCATGCGTGTCACGGAAGACCAGTAAATTTGGTCCTCACGTCGCACTTGCGCAAAGGGGTATCTTTGTGCTATAATATCACTTCATTCCCTAATAGTAGGAAAGAAAAACGGAGAAATAAAGACCATGTCGATGTTCAAGGGCTTCTCGAACGCCTTCAAGATTCCTGAGTTGCGTAAGAAAATTCTGATTACGCTCGGTATTGTAGCCGTGTGTCGTCTCGTGTCCCAGATTCCGACTCCGGGTGTCGATTGGCAGACGTTGCAGAAGGCTGTCGAGGCGATTCGTGAGACGGCGGGCGGCGGTATGCTCGACTGGTTCGACGTCTTCACGGGCGGTGCTCTTGGCCAGTGTGCCATCGGCTTCCTCTCGATTTGGCCCTACATCTCGGCGCAGATCGTGATCCAGCTCCTCTCGTCGGTGATCCCGTCGCTCGAAAAGCTGAAGAAGGAAGGCGAGTCGGGTCGCCAGCAGCTCGCGCAGATCACCCGCTACCTGACCATCGTGCTCTGCGTGGTCCAGTCGTGGGGTATTGCGACGGCGTTGATGCATCCGGCGTCCCTCGGATTGGGCAACATCCAGATCGTGGCGAATCCGGGCATCGGCTTCCAGCTGATGACGGTGATCGGCATGACCTCGGCGGCGCTCTTCGTGATGTGGCTCGCGGATCAGATTACGACGTTCGGCGTCGGCAATGGCGGTTCGCTCATCATCATGATCAACATCACCTCGCGTCTGCCGCAGGCGATCTTCAGCGCGTGGGAGCGCTACTTCGGCTACAATGGCGTGCAGGCCACGCGTTCCCCGGTTGAACTCGTGCTGCTCCTCCTCTTCGGCTTTGCCGTGGTGATGGGCACCGTGATGCTCACGCAGGGTGTGCGCAAGGTTGCGATTCACGCGACGCGTCGTTCGATGGCGGGCGCCGGTGGCAACAACTTCGGCATCCAGCAGACGTACATGCCGCTGCGTGTGAACTACACGGGCGTTATGCCGATCATCTTCGCGCAGCCGCTGCTCCAGATCCCGGCGATGCTTCTGAAGAAGATTCCGGCGACGGCGACGGGCGCGACGGGTTGGCTGCGTACGTTCGGCGATCAGCTGGCCGATATGGGCAGCCCGACGCACCTCATCATCTACGCTGCGGTGATTATGTTCTTCGCGTTCTTCTGGGTGGCCACGCAGTTCAACGCGGTGGAAATCGCCGAGAACCTCAAGAAGGACGGCTCGTATGTGCCGGGCATCCGTCCGGGCCAGCAGACGGCCGAATACCTCGATGCGGTGATGACGCGCTTGACGCTCATTGGCGGCACGGGCCTTCTGGTGGTTGCGCTTCTGCCGCAGATCCTTTCGGCCGAACGCTTCCTGAACGTGCCGTGGGCGATCGCCTCGTTCTTCGGCGGTACCTCGTTGCTGATTATCGTGGGTGTGGCGCTCGATACGCTGCGCATCATGGAATCGCACCTCTTGGTTCGCAAGTACGACGGCTTCCTCCGTCACGGTTCGCTCCGCGGCCGTAGCGGCATGTAAGATTCAAATTGAATCCAGAGAAATAGGCGAGGTCTTCGGGCCTCGCCTATTTTGTTTGAGTGAGGTGAAGGGGAAGAAAGACGTTGTGTTTCCAAGACCACCATCTCGCGATCGTCTATTGGGAACAAATAAAACTCGCCAGTGGATTTGATTACCGAGTGGTACAATTTTGGGTTGACGGGTATTAGCTCTATTTGTTACAATACCGATCGGTTATGAAAAAACAAATGACATCGATTGAGGTGGGGGCTAGAATTAGGGAAATTCGTAAGGCACAGCGGATTTCGCAGGAGACTCTCGCGGGGCTTGCCGGTACCGGACAGCGTTATATTTCTGAATTGGAACGAGGGAAGGCGACGGCCCGCCTGGGTGAAATGTTGAAGGTCCTGAATGCGCTTGGGGCTGGATTGTACATTCTTTCGCAGGACGAGGCTGTTGAATGGATTCGTTGATCGTCTATCTCAATGATCGTCCGGTTGGACGCCTGACTGACGACAATGGGCGGATGACATTCGTCTATGATGCCGGTTACGTCGCAGACGGACGTAACGAGCCTTTGTCGTATTCGTTGCCGTTGCGGAATGAACCCTATGGACATGAGGTCGTTGAACCGTTTTTGTCCGGTCTTTTGCCTGAAGACATCATCCGTACTCGGTTGGGCAGGATTCTTCAGATTCCGCGTGAACATACCTTTGGATTCCTTCGTGCCATTGGCGGTGATTGCGCTGGAGCAATCGCGTTCTACCCCGATGGTGAGTATCCTCTGTCGGCACCCTCTCGGTATAAGGTTTTGGAAGATGCGGAGGCGGGGGCGATACTGGATGGACTTGAAAAGAAGCCCCTTAATGTCGGGGAGGAGGGATTTCGGATTTCAGGTGCAGGTGCCCAGGATAAACTTATCGCGTGTTGGCGGAATGGTCGGATTGAATTGCCGCTCGACGGAACGCCTTCGACCCATATCATCAAACCGGCGATTCTTGATTATCCGGACAGTGTCGAGAATGAATGTTTCTCAATGAAATTGGCGGAGGCTTGCGGATTGACGGTTGCCAAGAGTTGCATTGCTCTGATAGGCGGGAAGCGGAGGTATGTCTGTGAGCGTTTTGACCGCTGGACCGATTCGGAGGGAGTCCATCGGTTGCACCAGGAGGATTTCTGTCAGTTGCTTCGTGTTGATCCTCGTCACAAGTACGAGAAGCTAGGTGGGCCAGGTATCGCCGAGTCGCTGAAACTCCTGCGTGACTTGTCGTTGTCGGCGGCTGATACCTTGGAATTCCTTCGGCGGATTATTTTTATCTTTCTGGTAGGGAACGGTGATGCCCACGGGAAAAACTTTTCCGTGTTGTATCACGGACGTAAAGTTGCGCTATCACCGATGTATGATGTGATGTCGACAACCATCTATCCCGAAGTGATGCAGCGCATGGCAATGAAGATCGATGGTGAGTATTCTTTCAAATGGATGTCTCGTTCGAAATTCCTTCGAATGGCAGAGAAAAACGGGATTGCCGATAGCACGATGAATAAAGAAATCACGCGTATGACCAAGCGTATTATTCATCAGTCGTCATTGATTGCCGCACGTTTGGCAAAGTCCTATCCGAGTCCGTGTTATGCTCGCATTTGCGAAGGTATCATTTCCCGTGTCGCGCAATTGACGAGAGATCCTGAGTCCTTCATTGCCACTTGAAAAACGCCGCGTGAAATTACGGCGTTTTTTTGCTATACTATTCGCCGTTTCTTTGGAGTCAGGCAAGAGCCTGAAACAGAGAAACAAGACATAGTTCGGAAGGGAGTGGTTGTGCTTTGCGCGTCCGTTTCCTGATCCAAACGACCTAATCGATTTTGCGTTTACGCAAACACGACGTTCCACGGAAATACTTGGCGGTTTTTCACGGAAAGAACGGCATGGTTGCGGGAACGCGTCGGTGTGCAGCAATGCACTCGGCGCGTTCCTTCTTCCTG
>JAZUGW010000186.1:0-3762 GCA_045641465.1 Kiritimatiellia bacterium
CCGTCGATCGGCACGGGAAGCCCCGTCCAGTCGCAATCGCCGCCAATCGAGGCGGGAAGCGCGATTTCACTATAGGCGAAGGACGAGCCGGCCGGGCAGTTGAACGTGCATCCGTCCGGAATGCGCACCAGCGTCAGGCTCGTGGGAATCGCCGAAATCGCCTGACCCATGCCGTTCGTCGAAGCCCAGTTGGCGGGATTCGCGAGTTCCCCATCGCCCGTCCCGTTCGTCCACACCGACACCACGGGAATCGTGGGATCCTTGTACCTGAGAACGAGCGCGCCATTGTCAACGGCAAGCGACAGCGGCACATCGCCCAGAAGCGTAAAGGCGTCGAGCGCTTCCGTCGAGACGCCCGAGGCGATGAGCGTGAACGGCTGGCTGTAGTCCACGTTTTCGCCGATCTCGAGCTGGATGCGCACGGGATTTTCCGCGCTTGCGTCAACAAGAGCAAAGGAACTCGCCGCGAGCGTATCGCACCCGGCGGAGGTGAGGTCGAAGCAGAGCTTCGTGCCGCCCTTCACCGTCAGCGCGCCCGCCACCGTCGTTTGAGCGGCGACATCGTTGACGAGCGAGTACGTACCCTTCGAAATCGTGAGTGCGCCGGGATAGCTCGTCTTTTCACCGGCGCGGAGTTCGTACCAGCCCACCTTCTCGACCTCGGTGTAGGCCGTGAGATCATCGGCCGCCGTCACCACGCCATCGTGAATGCAGATTTTCTCGCCGCTCAGCGCGTAGGCATAGCCGTAGGCGAAATCGCCCGTACCGCTGTTGCCCAGGAAGGCGTTGCCGTTCGCCCGGTCAATGAGACCCACGCGACCGTCGTCGTTCCGCCACGGCACCAGGTCGCGCACGAGCACGCCCGAGCCATCCCAGATTTTCGCGGAATAGAAGCTGTACTGGGACGGATGGGCACCCGTCGAAAGCGCAAAGAACGTCAGATCGCCCGTCTTCGCATTGGCGATGTCATTGGCATCGCTCGACATGAGCGGATCGCCGCCGTTCGTGACGAGCGTCACCCGGCTGTCGGCCACCTTCACGAGATAGCGGTCGTTCGGATCGATGAGCGGAGCGCTGTTCGCATCCGTACCGTAGCCCGGGCGAGCACCGTAGCCCCAAAAAGAGAGCTTGCCGTTCAGAATATCCAAGAGGAAACACTTGTCAGTCCACGCCCCCTTGCCGAAGATCGCGCCGTTGTCAGCCGCGCTTGCCTGGGCCACCACCTGGCCGAAATCCAATTCCACCTTCGTGTTCGTCTGGGCGTCGAATCCGGTCTTGATGTACTGCGTACCCGACGAACGGATGTAGTTGAGCGCAAGCCCCTCTTCGTCCGGACCGTAGAAATGGCCCGTGCCCTCGTTGCCGTAGAAGACGCCTTCCACGAAGTCCCACAGTCCCGCCTCGCCATCCGGCGTGCGGCACGGCTGGAAGTCGCGCAGAAGCTCGCCCCGCGCCGTCATGATCTTGCACGCTTCAAGGGAATAGGACGAGAGATGGGGCGTCGCATTGTTGATGCCGAAGAGGAAGAACTCGCGATTCTTGACCGAGGCGAGCGAGTTCTCGTCTTCCTGGATGGTCTGTGATCCGCCCTGGACATTGAAATACGTCCAACCGCCGGCAATCGAAACGTGGTAATGCGCCGCTTCATCGATTTCCGCAAGCGGCAAGAGCAGGGTTCCCCCGGCCGTCGAACGTCCGAAGAAACACAGACCATACGAAAGGACATCGACGAGATAGTCATAGCAGCTCCAGTTATCCATGCCCAGAAGCGCCGTGTTCTGAACCGGCTTCAAGCCGCTGAACGTCAGATCGACAACCGTCTCCTCTGTTCCCTCGACGCCCGTGGAAATGAACTGCGTACCCGTTGAACGGATGCACGAGATCGCCGTGTAGCCGGCGGGGAGCGTGCGCACACGCGCGGCGGGTACGGCAACGAGCTGCCCGTCCCGGATCTCAAGCGCCACGGGAAGGCCCGTTTCGAGATGGAAGAAGTCGAGATTGCGCTGATCTTCACCGAGCGTCAGAAGCGGACACACCGCATCCGGCGCGAGTTCCGTCGCCCCCGCCGGGGAGAGGACGATCGTCACAGGGTGCACCGCATCGACGTCATTGAAGACGAGTCCCGACGCCGTCACGGCATCGCATCCCGTCGCTCCCACGCCGAAGCCGAGTCCGGCCCCGCCGGCCACCGTGAGCGTGCCGTTCACCTGGTAGGTGCGCGTCGCGCCGCCTGCGAAATCCACCACGCCTTCCGTCACTGTGAGCGGCGGAAGCGTCGCATGGCGGGCCAGGTTGAGCACGCCCGCGCTCACCTTTTCAATCGCCGTGTAGGTGGGCTTGATGTCGAACGACTGCGCCACGCCCTCATGGGCGATCAGACGCGTGCCATCAAGCGTATAGGCCATGCCGCCCACGAGGAATTCACCGGAACCGACATTCGGATAGAACGTGCCGGTGAGTTCGTCCAAAAGGCCCGTGAAACCATCCGCGCGACGATACGGCACGAGGTCAATCTTCTCGGTGTCGCCTTCGCGCACACGGAATTCATGAAGGCGCATCAGACTGAATTCTGCATTGGCCGTCATTTCACGCGGCGTCGTGCCGGTGTCAGGATAGTCGCGCGTGAAAATGAAGACCGGGGCGATGCAATTGACGGAGCCGCTCGTGCCCTCAATCGTCGAAGGTGTCGTCTGCCCCTCCTCGCACCAGGACGCAAGGGCATTGGGCACATCGACGTTGAGATCAACCCACTTTTCGAAGATGAAAGCGCCTCCGGCGACCCCCGCCTGGGCAAACCCGAACGTCACATTGCCCTTGCTGCTCGAACGATCCCAGAAGCCAATCGCACCGAAGTCATTGTATTGGCCACCGGCGAACACGGTCGTGTAGGGCGTGGCCTGTCCGGTTCCGGGCTCCCACATTTTCACGTCGAAAACGGACGTCTGCCGAGTGAGGTACCCCGTATTGATGAACTGTCGGCCCTGCCCCTTCAGGTAGCTGTAGCGCAAGGCGGGTTCGCCCGTGAGCTGCCCTTCGACGATGTCGATCTGGTGCCAGTAGGCCCATTCGCAACTCCATGCGGAGTGCGACCCGCCGCCCCAGTTGAGGAGTCGTATTTCGACGGGGCCTTGTCCCAGCCAACGCTCGAGCGGATAGCGGAACTCAACGGCCTCCTGGGTACGGATTTCCTGACGCGGAATCACGATTTCACGGTTGATCTCCGCCGAAAACGCCCAATCGTAGATCGTGGTCCCGGCCATGTGGGACGCCACCTTGACCACCAGAACCGGATGCGCGCCCGTGAGCTCGACCGTGCGCGAGAGAATGCAAGGGTTTCCTTGCGCCATCGGATGCGAGACAACGGCATTTCCCTTAATGCCGAGTTGCGCACCAACGCCGGTGGATCCTTCAATGCCATCCACTCGCCACCCGGGGAGCTTTTCATTCATCGCCGTCTGCACGGTCGTCACATTGGCATTCCGGTAGGCCGATTCGTCTTCGACGATTTCAATGAGATGCCAGAAGCCGAGTTCCCAGTTCCAACTCGCCGCACCACCGGCGGCATTGTCGATTTCAAGCTTCACATCGCCCGTATTCGCCCACGCGGCGAGCGGAATCTTGAAGTCCAGTACGGCGATCGAGGCAATCGTCGTATTCGCCCAGATCGCCATGCCGTTGGCCCGCACCCTGAGCACCCAGTCGCCCGAAGGCGATTTGGACGTGGCGTTGGCCACTGACGCTACACGAAGATGCAGCACGGGG
>JAZUGW010000187.1:0-5060 GCA_045641465.1 Kiritimatiellia bacterium
ACATTGATGTTGTGCCAAAAGCCCGAGCCCCACGCCGTGGTGAGTACGGGACCCGCCCAGCACCCCTGCAGCGAACCCGGCAACGTGCCCGGACGCGACGAGCACACGAGGAGGAACTTCCCGTAACGCCAGTAGAGCGCCTGCAGGTAGACACTGTCGCCTGCGCGTTGCGTACGCAAGTCCGGCGTGAGCGCCGTGAAGTCGGCAGGATTGCAGACGAGCTGCAGCTCGCTACGTCCATAGAGCGCGCGGAAGTCGGCGAGATGACGCGCCTTCAGCCGGGCATAACCAAGCGCCGCGGCATCGGCCACCCGACGCTGCGCCACAGGCGCGGGATCGGGTCCGAAGGCCTTCGCGCGCTTGTTCACCACATCCTTGCCCGCCTGCGCGCCACGACATTCGAACATCTCCGGCACGAGCCGGTAGTTGGTGGCAAGCGTGTAGATCACCGTCGCCTCGCCCGCGTCCTCGACCTTGAGCGTGCCATCGGACTTGGCGGTCACCCGTCCATCGGTGAGGACCTTGAATTCGCCGGCGAGTTTGACACCGTATGCGCAACTCGTCTGGCGCATGTGCACGGTATCGCCTTCGGCACGTACCTCGCCCCTCCGATCGCTTGGCGGCGCCGCATCGGGGAACGGGACCTGTGGCTTGAGCGTAAAGGCGAGTGCGCCCTTCCGGTCCGCCGTGAAATGCGCCACGCCCACCTGATCGGGATAGGACGCAAAATGCTCGCGCGTATAATTGACGCCCTTCACGTTGTACGTCATCGTGGCAACCGCCGTCTCGAGGTCGAGTTCACGCGCATAACCAGTTGCGCCCGCATGCCCGAATTCGAAAAAGAGATCCGCCGCATCGGTGAAGTTGCCTTGCTTGTAGCCGTTGCGGTGCTGCTGGCGCGTGTGGAACGTAGGATCGGAGAGCTGAAGCTTCTCCGTCGCCACGTCGCCGAACTCGGAAACGCCCATATAACCGTTGCCGAAATTGAGCGCCCGGCGCTGCCATCCACGAAGGTCATAGGTACCGGCATCGGCAAAACGGATCTTCCAGGGCGTGGAGGCATCGGTCAGCACGCCGTTCTTCTCGGGCGGTGTGGGACGCGGCGCCATGAATGCCACGAACTTCTCGCCGTCGACCGTCATCACGCCGTCGCCATTCGCTGAAAGTTCGAAGGCCACCGTGACTTCGCGTCCGGCGGGGATGGGACGCGGATGGTTGATCGCACCCGGGAAGGATCCGCAGACGATGCGAAAATGCCGCTGATAGATGTCGATGAGGAACCCATTGCCCTTCCCCGGCGTGAGGTTGTTGATCAACCGCTGGCTTTTCGCGGCATCCGACGTCGTGAAACGGCAACTGAAACGGCAGGTCGTGGCCGACTTTCGTCCGGGAGGATTCACGAGCCGATCACCGGCCTTAGCCGCCCCGCAATGGGTGTTCACGCCATCGAAGCTCAGCTGCAGGTCGGCAATCGTACCCACAAAACGATTTTCGTTCCGACAATCCACGCCCACCGTCATCGGCAGCGTGGGATTGAGACGCATCTCATAGGCCGGCAGCAGAAAGGCGATTCCCGCCACCAGCGAAACGATTAAGGATTTCATTGTCAATCTCTCCATTAAGGGCCGGATATTAAGTGCCGAAATGCTTATTTGGCATACTGCAACTTGTAGGGCGTCGAGCCGCCGTGGACGGAAACGTGGACGACCTTGCCGTTGCGCCATGTGAAGTCAACGGTATGGCCGCCGCGCGCGCGGAAGCCCTTCACCGAACCGTTCTGCCAACGCGCGGGTAGCGCCGGCAGCACTTCAATCAGCGTCTCGCCCTTCTCCGTCACGCGATGGCTCTGGAGGAGCAGTTCGGCGACGCCGGCCGTGAGGCCGAAGTTACCGTCGATCTGAAACGTCTTCGCACTTCTGTGTCCACATGAATCGAGCAGGCTCTGGAAGAGATAGCCACGATCCCACTCTTTCACGCGGGACTTCGGAATGAAGAGGTTGTGCATGATGCGTTCGGCCCGGTCGCCGTCATGGAAACGCGCCCACATGTTGACCTTCCAGCCCATGCTCCAGCCCGTCGCCTCGTCGCCGCGCGCGATGAGCGACGTCTTGGCCGCCGCGAGCAGCTTCGGCGTGTCGAACGTGATCTCTGCGCCCGGGTGGACCGCCCAGAGATGCGAGAAGTGGCGATGCTTGTCCTTCGGGTTGTCCACATCCTCCACCCATTCCTGCAGCTGCCCCCACCGGCCGATGTGGTTCGGCTCGAGGTTCGGCAGCTGTTCGCGTACTTTAGCGACTACCGGGTCGTCTTCCTTCCCGAGTTCCTTCGCCGCCACAAGCAACGCCTCGTAGAGCGCGCGGATGATCTGCATGTCCATTGCGGGACCCGCCACGAGGCCGCCATGTTCAGGCGAGCAGGAGGGACAAGTGACGAGACGCCCCGTCACGGGATGGCGGATGAGCGAATCCGTGAAGAACTCGGCCGAGCTGCGCATCGGACCCCACGACCGCGCAAGGAACGCACGATCGCGCGTATAAAGCCAATGCTCCCACAGGTGGTAGCAGAGCCACGCGCCACCCGTCTGCCACACGCCCCAGGCCGCGCCGTCGATCGGCGCCGTACCGCGCCAACCGTCGAAGTTGTGGTGCAGCACCCAACCCTTCGCGCCGTAGAGCTTCGCCGCCGTGCGCGCACCGCTCTCGGCGAGTTCGTGGATCGCCCGTTCGAGCGGTTCGACGAGATCGCCAAGTCCCGTCACTTCCGCCGGCCAGTAGTTCATCTGCGTGTCGATGTTGCACGTGTATTTCGATCCCCACGGCGGATGCATCAAGCAATTCCAAATCCCCTGCAGGTTCGAGGGCTCGCCACCCGGACGCGAGGACGAGATGAGCAGGTAGCGCCCGAAATCGAACATGAGCGTCACGAAAGCCGGGTCGTGCGTCTGGGCCTGACGCTCAAGGCGTTCCGGCGTGGAGAGCTTCGCCAACGCAGGATCTTCGCCGAGATCGAGCCGCGCACGGTTCACGATCCCCGAAAACTTCTTCACATGCGCCGCACGCACCACCTCGTAGGACTTCCCCGCGAGGCGCTGATGCGCCGCCGTGCAGTCGGCCACGGGGTTGCCCGAGATTTCCTTCCAACTCTTCATGTCCGTCGCCACCGCGAGACGCAGCTCCAGCGCGTCCGCACCGGCCACGACAAGCCGTCCTCCCTCCGCACGCATCGTGCCGCCGCGCACCGTCGCGCGCAGATTCGCACAGAAGCTCACGCCGTCCGCCTGCACGCGCCCCGTGAGCACCAGGCCATTCGCATCGGGCGTCACCCGGGCATCCTTATGGAGCACTTCGATTGCAACCGAACAGTTCAGCTGCCCCGGCTTCGACGCCTGAATGCGATGGAACAGAAATTCCGGTTCATCGTAGGGCGTGAAGGTCTCCTGGACAACACCCGTCTCCGGCAGCGAGAACGTGGCCGTATGGAGCCCCGTCTCGATGTTGAGCGAGCGGCGGAGATCCGCCGTCTTCCCCGGGAAACATACCACCACCTCTCCGCAGGGCAAAAAGGCCTCCTGCCGAAGCGGGACGCTCATGAAACATTTGTCGGCAAGCGCCGCCGCCTCCTTCTTCTTACCCGCGAGGGCGAGCCGGCGAAGCTCCGGCAACACCTTCACCGCGTCGGAACGGGCGTAGTCGTTCGGCTTGCCGGTCCAAAGGCGCCCATGGTTGAACTGGATGCGCGTTTCGCCGGCACCCGCCAACATCGCGCCCACGAGACCGTTCCCGATGGGGTAGCGGTCGTTCCAATCCAAGGCGGGCTGGTTGCTCCAGATTTCCATCGTCGAAGCCGATGCCCCCAGGGCAAGCGCCGCGACCAACATCAAAATGCTCTTCTTCATTTGTTCGTCTCCTTTTAGGATTAAAGATTTCTCATGTCCTCAACAAACTTGTCCATCTTCTTTGCCGCTGGTGCGGATACTTTCTTCCCGCGGAAGGACTGATCGAACCAGTCCATCGTCATCTTCGCCTTCGGCTTGAAATCTTCCGACGCGAGATAGCGGTAGAGCGAACGGCGCAGGAGGCGCGCGGACGGCGTGTCGGCATCAATCTTCAACCCGCACGCGAGGAGGCGACCTTCACCCACGCAGACCTCGAAGAGCGGCGAAATGAAGAACGAATGGTGCAGGTCGGGAACGACCGTCACGAGCGGACGATAGTCGGCCGGCATGTCGCGCAGGCGATAGGAAAAGGCGCTCTGTTCCCAACGCGATTCGTTGGGGGTGAACAGCGAACGCCAGAACTCGTCCTGCCATGTGTCGCATCCCGTCGGCGCGAGCGCAGGATGATCCGCATCGATGACGGCCCCCAGACCCACATGGGCATGGCGCGCCGGGAAGAGTCCCGTGGACCAGTAGATCGGCGTGAACCAGGTGGTGTCGGAATTGACGCCCCGCCCCGTGTAGAGCACGCGCCCGCCCTTCGCCAGCGCGGCGGCCGCGACCGACGGATCGGCCGTGCGCACGACGCCCGCCGGAAGCGGTTCCTCGGCCGGCAATTCGGGGAGCACATAAAGGCGCCACCGGTTTTCGCCAAAACGAAACTCATACCGTTGCGGCGCGGCAAAGGGGAACAACGGCATCGTCACGCGCCCGACGGTCGCCAGTTCTCCCGGCGCGATCGCCTTCTCGGTCGTCACCCAGCCTTCGCGCGGACCCAAGGACCAGCGCCAACGCGTGCCGGCGGGAATCTCGGTCGCGAGCGCATTGCGCACCATCAGGTCGGCCGCAAAACCATCGCTCGGCGTCCAGATGAAACGGTTGAACCGAGCAAGGAACATCACGGGACGCACCACCTCCGACCAGGGCGCCACCTCGCCAAGCGCCGGCTTCGCATCGAAGAAGGCGTCGAACCAGCCCACGAGCCCTTCACCCTGGCCGGTGTAGTCCCGCACATCGAGGAAATCGACACCCGCGCACGACGGCGTTCTAAGGAAGCCCTCCGTCTCGAGTTTGTAGAAGTGGCGGCTCGACTGCATCGAAGCCGAATGGAACTCGCGCGCGAAAC
>JAZUGW010000188.1:0-35979 GCA_045641465.1 Kiritimatiellia bacterium
GCGCGGAAGCTCCGGCTGAAGCCGCCGCGGCGGAGCCACTCCGGCTGAAGTTCGGCCATCTGGCGAAGATGAGCAGCAGGAGGATGAACGGCCCCTTCATCGGGAGGGACGCCGGCTTCGCGGCGGCGTGCGCGGCGAAGGGCGGCCCGCGTTTCCCGCACGGCTCGGCGCGCACGCTCGCGTGGTTCGCGGACAATGTCGCCTGGTCGTCCGTGAAGACGGCATAGTGGCTGCTTCCGCGCAACCAAGGGGAAGGAACGCCGTGTGAAGGGGCGGTTCCCGCTGCCGCGCGCAAAACCGGCAAGACAGATCCAGGGGCCTGACGGTCCTGAAACCGAGGCGACGCCGCAGGGCGCCGTCAGCGCTGGCATTCGCCTCCGTCTCCAATTCCGTACCAAAGGAAAGTCAGAAAGGCCTCCGACGGTAGCCGCTCGTAAAGGGGACAGTCCCCACTGTGAAGGGGACAGTCCCCATGGAAGAGGCGGGGTGTGAAGGGAACTGTCCCTGATGGGGTTAGTGCCTTAGGAAGAACTAATGGGGACAGTCCCCTTGGGGGGGACTAATGGGGACTGTCCCCTTGGGAGGGGGAATTTTCGAATTGAAGGTAGTGATAAATCGTTTACACTTATAAAGGGGTTTTGGTATAATGTAAACATGAAAATCAAAATTTACGGTTTTATTTGGTGTTCATTTTTTGCGGCTAGTTTGTTGGCTGCGGAAGTGCCGGTGGTTCGCTCGACGGATGTAGTTGTCGTGGGTGGTTCGACGGCAGCTGTTTCTGCGGCACTTTCTGCGAAAGCTGCTGGTGCGGATGTGTTCCTGCTCGCGCCGCGTCCTTACTTGGGTGAGGATGTGGCGGGAACTTTGCGGGTCGTTCGCGCCCCATCGGACGATCCTCGCGATCCGCTTTTCCGCACTATTTTTGCACCGCAGACGACTGGGGGCTGGCCGTTTACCTATCGGACGGATGTAAGGCCGAATCCGCAAGCTCATTCTGATCGCAGCGGTAAGGACCTTGCCGATGGAAAGTGTCAGGATGCGGCACGTGAGAGCGTGCAGTATCCGGATGATGTCACTGTGACGATGGACCTCGGTGAAGTGCGCGTAGCGGAAGGGGTGACACTCGTTTCGTTCTATCGTTCGGATAACAAAAAGGTCGTACGAAAAGAACTTACCGGCCCTAATGTCGGCTATTGTACGAAGGAGATGTTGATTTCTGTCAGTGAGGACGGCACGCGCTGGTCACAGCCTGCTACCGTTACTAAGTATGATGGTGATGGTGAACATCGCATTTTCACTTGGGACCGTTCGTTTAAAGCCCGTTTCCTTCGCGTGAAAGCGATACGGGCCAAGGATTTTCCCCGACAGCTATTGGGCGAAATCGTGGTACGGCGTCCCGTGAAGGATGATACTGAACTTGCCTCGCGTACAACGCCGTTCATTGTGAAACGTGCGCTTGATCGCGCGATGCTGGCTGCCGGTGTGCCTTATCTCACAGGGACGCTGGTTTGCGATGTCTTAAAGGATTCTCGTGGGCAGTTCGCGGGTGTGGTGATGGCGAACCGCAGCGGACGTCAAATCGTTCGCGCCAAGGTTTTGATTGACGCGACTGAACGCGCCACACCCGCTCGTTTGGCAGGTGGCGTCACGGTACCTTTTATGCCGGGAACCTATGTCTTTCATCGCGTGGTTGTGTCGGGGACCCAGCCGATAGGTGCGGGTGTCACGGCTCAGGCGATTTCGGAACCATTCCGCGTGAATGTCCGCAATCACCTCAAGCCGAAGTTCCCCCTGAATATCGAGGCTCGATTCTGGGATTGTACGATCTCGATCCCAATGAAGGACGGAACCGCCCGGAGCTTTGCCGCTGCCGAACAGCTCGCACGAGATCGCACATTTACGGTTCAACAAGTCGATGCCGCGAATACGCTGACGCTGATGGCGCCGGACCATTTCACGTGTCGTGCTTCTGTGGCGGTCTGGAAGGATGCACAGTCCTTTGATCTCGATGCGATGCGTCCGAAACAGACAACAGGCGTATGGGTGGTTGGACCTCTGGCGGATGTGTCGCGGACGACGGCGTTTCAGTTGTCGAAACCCGGGCATTCGCTTCGACTTGGCGCGCGTGTGGGGCGGGCGGCCGCGGCGGAAGCGAAGTCGTTGACGGCGTGTACGGGGGCTCTCGTCAGCGCGGCCGCTGCCAAAGCCACGCCTCTTGCGTCCGGTGCCAAACTCGGTGAACATCACGGCGAATTGCCGCCGTATCTCGTGAATGCGAAGGGGTCTGTCCCCGTGCCGGACAATCTGCCGGTTCTCGCGACGTGCGACACGTTCGTTGTCGGTGCAGGTACTGGTGGTGCACCAGCCGGCATCGCCGCCGCGCGCCACGGTGCGAAGACGATTGTCGGCGAGTATCTCTACGTGGAAGGTGGTGTCGAGACGGATGGTCTCATTGGATACTATTATTTCGGCAATCGCGTCGGCTTTACGGACGACATCGACAAGGGCGTACGAGCAACCGGCAGCGTGTTCCCGCAGTCCAAGAGCGAATGGTATCGGTCCCAACAGCGCAAGGCAGGCGCGGAGATCTGGTTCGGCGTGTTCGTCAATGGTGTGGTCATTTCAAATGGACGCGTGACGGGAGTCGTGGTGGTGATGGCGGACGGTACGGGCGGACTTGTCCGTTGCGCCAACGCCATCGATGCGACCGGTAACGCCGAACTCCCTGCAATGGCAGGCGAGGAGACTGAGTTCATTACGGACGAGGATCTCTCTGTGCAGGGTGTGGGACTTGCCCGCAATACCATGGGAACCGGCTATGCCAACTCGGACATCGGTTTCTGCGACGACACGGACGCGGCCGATGTGTTCTACTTCGCGTTGCGTTCGCGTTTGAGTCTGCCCGAGGGTACGTGGGACCAGGCTCAGGTCATTAACAGTCGCGAGCGTCGCCGCATGATTGGTGCGTTCTACATGAGCGCGTCCGATGTCGTGTGCGGGCGTACTTATCCGGACATCATCACCCGCACCTTTTCGAACTTCGACTCGCACGGCCAGACGCGCGATGATCTCTTCTTCATTCAGGATCCGGGCCACAAACCGATGTATGTGAACCTGCCGTACCGTTGCCTGCTGCCGAAGAAACTCGAGGGACTTCTGGTGACGGGTCTGGGCATCAGCGCCCATCGCGATGCGATGCCGATTCTGCGCATGCAGCCCGACATCCAGAACCAGGGCTATGCCGCCGGCACGGCGGCTGCGATGGCCGTGAAGGGCGGTACGACGGTACGTGACATCGACATCAAAGCTCTGCAGCATCATCTGGTGGACATGAAGATTCTCACCCAAGGCGACTTGTCGATGAAAGACAACTTCCCGCTTTCGAACGACGAGATTGACACCGCCGTGGCAGAACTCGCCGACAACTACAAGGGTCTGCCGATCATCATGACAGATCGAGCCCGCGCGCTTCCGCGCATCCAGGGCGCATTCCAGTCCGCCGAAGGCGAGTCAAAGACGATTTACGCGCATGTACTCGCATTGCTAGGAAAGCCCGATGGAGAGGCCCAATTGCTCGCGAAGTTCAAATCGACGCCATGGGACAAAGGATGGAACTACCGCGGCATGGGACAGTTCAACCGCAGCGTGAGCTGGGTCGACAGCTATGCCATCGCACTGGGGCATTGTAAGAGCAAGGCTGCTGTACCGGCACTGATCGAGAAGGCGGCCCAGTTGACGGAGCGGAGCGAGTATTCGCATTTCCGTGCCATTGCGCGGGCGTTGGAGGAGATCGGCGACAAGTCGGCGATTCCCGTTCTGGCCGACATTCTGAAGCATTCCGGCATCGGTGGCCGCTGGCAGACGATGGGTGCCAATCCGCCCGTCGTGCCCGGCTACCAGAACGCGGCAGGCGACTGGGAGCGTACGCTTTCTCTGCGCGAGCTCTGCATCGCCCGTGCCCTCTATCGCCTGGGCGATACGCCGGACAAGCTTGGGCAACGCACGCTGGAAGCGTATGCGGCCGATCCGCGCCGTACGTACGCGAAACACGCCAAGCTCGTGCTTGGCAAATAAACAGTTTCCGAATTCAAAACAAACGAGGTAAAACAAATGACAGAAGTTGCATCGAATCCCCTGTTGGGTGGTCTCATCTGCGCGCTCGGCGGTTTCGCCGGTGCCGTGTTTGCCGTGCCGTTCCGCGGCATTAAAGGCGTGAAATACGAAAGCTATTGGCTTTTCTACGCGTTGGTGGGCTTGCTTGTCTTCCCGCTACTGCTCGCGTTGACGACGTGTCCGAAAACGTTTTCGATCATCGGCGGCGGCGATTCGGCCGTGCTTGCGAAGTGCATCGGTTTCGGCGCGCTGTGGGGGCTGGGTGGTCTCACCTGGGGGTTGATGATCCGCTACCTCGGCATCGGTCTCGGACTCGCGATCGGCTGTGGACTCTGCTCGGCGACGGGTACTTTCATTCCGCCGATCGTCCAGGGCAAGGCGCATGAGCTCGTTGCGAACACGGGTGCACTGGTGGTGCTCGCCGGTGTCGTGGGATCCTTGATCGGTATCGCGCTTGTGGGTCTCGCCGGCAAGTTCAAGGAAGGCGAACTTTCCGAGGAGCAGAAGAAGGCCGCTGTGGCGGAGTTCGATTTCAAGAAGGGCATGCTGGTCGCGCTCTTCTCGGGCATAGCCTCTGCCGGTATGAACTTCGGGTTGCAGAGCGGCGGCGTGCTGGAGACGGCGGCTGCAAAGGCCGGGACGCCGGCCGCCTGGTGCGGGATGCCCGTTTTGGTGGTTGTGTTGTGGGGCGGACTCGTGGTGAACGTGGCGTGGTGCCTTTGGCAGAATGCGAAGAACAAGAGTTTCGGCGACTATGCGACGATGCTGAAGGGCAACTTCGCGGCAATCGTTCTCGCGGCACTCGCGGGCGTCATCTGGGCCTGCCAGTTCGCGTGCCAGAAGGCAGGTGAACCGCAGCTCGGTTCGCTCAAGTACATCAGCTTCGCGCTCGTGATGGGTTGCTCGATTCTCTTTTCGACGATCATCGGCATCCTTATGCACGAATGGAAGGGCACGGGCACGAAGACGCGCACCTGCCTTGGCCTTGGCGTGGTGGTGCTCGTTACGTCCTTCTGCGTGATGAGCTACGGCGGCAAGTTGAAGGGTGACGCGCAGAAGTCCTCCGCTCCTGCACCTGCCGCGCAGGTGGCACCGTCAAAATAAAAATGATTTTCCGTCGCGAGATTGGTTGGTGTGTCGCCCAGGCCTATCGTCTGGTCGGCGCTCGGTGGCGTGCGCGTGCACGTTGCCGCCAGCCGGGGATGATCCTGCCGATCGTCTTCCATGCGGCGGAACCGGACGAAGTACGTGGTGTGTTGTCCACCCTGAAGGGCATCCCGCTGGAAGTGACCTTTGATGACGGATGGCGTCAGTTGTCACCGACGCTGTCCGTACTCGAGGAATTCAACCAGCCTGCAACAGTTTTCATCGCACCAGGTGAAACTGAACGTGGCGTCGTGTGGACCAATGCGCTGATGCATGCGGGAGTGCCGGACGACGAATGGCACCCCTGGTACGCGCTTGCGGCCGATTCCCGTTACGAGAAGTGCGACGCGCATCCACATGGAACTCGCCAGTTGCTGACGCCCGATGAAGTACAGGAGTTAGCGTGCCATCCGCTCATTCGCATTGGCAATCACACGTGGAGCCATCTCAGTTGCACGCATCGTCCGGAGGCGGAGGTCCTGGACGAAATCGATCGTGCGCAGGAGACATTGACGAAATGGTGCGGTTCTGCCCCCACGGCCTTTGCCTATCCGTTTGGACGCGGTACGCCCGAACTCGACGCGGCCATTCGTTCGCGCGGTCTCACGCCCTATTACACGCGTCAGGGATTGGTCACCGAAGCGACGCGCGGAGCCGCCCGCAACATGGTCTACGAGGGCATGACGCTCGCGGAGAACGTGGGGCGGGTCTTGCAGGCCTGGCCCAAGGTGGGAGAGACGCGATGAGCGAAAAGCCTGAAGCCAACGGCATGGTCGCGGTCGAAGATCTGCTGTGTGCGAACGGTCGTATCCCGTCTGATGAAGTCTGGGTGCATGGTATGTGGACGCCACGTGTGTGGCGGGCGTGCTGGCGGGCTTTGCGTGCAGGCAGGAAACTCGTCCGCATGACGCACGGAAGTCTGAGCCCCATCTACCTGACACGGCAAAGTCCGTGGAAGAAGAGACTCGTGGCGCCGATTGAACGTTTCTTTTTTGCACGCACCGCACGCGTCGTCGTCACGGGCGCGTGGGAAGAGGCCTGGTGTCGGGATTGGGGACTCGAGGGTCCTTTCGAGACGATTGACATCAAGGCGTTTTTCGATTTTCCGCCCCCTCCGACGACATTGGAGATTCGGCCGACAGGGCGCCCTTTGCGTGTTCTCTATCTCGGACGCATCCATCCTTTGAAAGGAATCGATATCCTCCAGTCGGCTGTGAAGGGACTCGACATCGAACTTCGTGTCGAAAGTGCGGCGTTCGGTGCGGACAAAGAAGCGGCGTTTGATTGGTGTGATTGTCTTGTTCTGCCGACGTTGAGCGAGAACTTCGGACTTGTCGTGGCCGAGGCCCTGATGCACGGGAAACCCGCCCTTACAACGGACGGCGCACCGGCTTGGGCGAACCAACCCGGCGTCGTTTTCGTGAAGGGGTATGCGGCGGCACCACACGAGGAACAAGTTGCTCTTCTTCGTCAGGCATTGGAGGCGCTGGTCGGAGTCCCGTCAGGAGAGAATCGATGAGAGCCGGGTTGAAGTATTTTCTTTGGTTGTTGATCGGTGCCGCTGTTGTCTGGGCGGTTCTTGCATCGGCTGATACAGCCGGTCAGCGGAAACTATTCTTTGCCGAGGGGAATGAAGAATTGTATGACTATTGGATGCCGCGCATGTGTCTTGAACAAGGATACAAAACGGCCAAGTGCGTGGATTGGGACATGGACGATAAAGATGCCGCGCAGTTAGGGTATCCGCCGGAAGAAGAGGGGTGTATCTCCTTGAGCGGATGGTACCGAACACGTTCAGGGGCTCGTTTGTTCATTACGGGGTCTGTTGATAAGGTCTACCCGGCATTCGCACTTCTGCCGTTGAAATTTTTCCCGCAGACACGCGGCGGGGCCTACTGTTGGACCATTTTCGCAGGCCTGTTGTTCCTAGCCTCGCTTGTACTCTGCGCTCGAAGTCGCGACCGCCGGATCGCCTCGTGTTTCTGGCCGTTGGCGTTCGCCTGTTCAATGCCGTTCATCTTCAATTTCGAACGGGGTAATCCTGTTTGGTTGAGTGCGGCGGCCGTGGGGGTGTTTCTCGCGTGGTGGAATTCCGATTCGCCCTGTCGGCGGCGTTGGGCTGCGATTGGACTTGGTGTGGCGGCTGTCCTGAAGATTGCACCCGCCGTGTTGGGCGTTCTCTACTTGGCTGAATGGTTCACCTGTTCACGTGTGATGGACGAGAAAGACGTTCGGGCGCAAAGACGGCAGATCGGAATTGACATCGCCTGGTCGGCCGGTACGGCAATCGTCCTCTTTTTCGGGGCGTGGCTGTTTGTGCCGGAAAAGTTTGCGGCCTTGCCGATGATGTTGCAGAATGCCGCCCATCATGCGGATACGGTTCGGCGTCAGGCGGATTTCGGTTTGATCGCGCTTTGGCGTGCGGTGCGTATTTTCTTCGGACAGGACATTCGAAGCGTGTGGTCGGGGATGATCGCCGTGTGGAATCTGTCGCAGCTGGGCGGGGCCGCCGTGCTGTTGTGGGGGGCGTGGAAGCGTGATTATCTGTTGCTTATCGGTGGTATGCTTCTTGCTGCGGGCAACATGTACTACTATGCGGCGCTTTATCTGCTGCCTGTCTTTGTGCTGCAGTGTCCCGCCGGTTTGTTGCGTCTCGCCCTTTGGTTTACGATCCTCTGTCCCTTGCAGCTCGTCGTTGCGGGGCATTCAGGGAATGTCGTCCTCTGCAATCTTTCGCTTTACGCATTGCTGGCCCTGCATTTGGTCCGTTCGGCGAAAGTCCGTGCGTACGAGACTTGACTTGATTTGCCTCTCTCCTTTTATGCATTTTTATGGTATAATTGAGTCGTCATGGACAAGAAGACATTTCACATTATCCTCTCAGGATGGACTCGGGCCGTTTGTGCGGCGTGCGTCCTTTTCGCCTGTTGTGCCTTGCAGGCGGCTTGGTATTGGCCGTTCGACCCCGATAGTACCAATAAACCGCCCCGCCTCCATCGCCTTCTGGAGAAGGCCAACGATTTCATCGAGAAGGCCGAAGACGAGTCCCTTGAAGGCAATGGCGACAAGGCCATTGAGAACTATCGTCTCGCCCTGGCGGAGCTTGACCGCGTCGAACGCGAGAATCCCGACCGGGCCGAAACGCCCGAGTTCGCGCCGCTGCGCACGAAGCGCGCCACCTGCCAGTCGGCAATCGATTCGATCCGTTTTGCCCAGGTGAACGACAATGAACGCGCCGTCTCCGTGACGGATACGCGCGAGCTCCAGAAAAAGTGGAATAAGAAGCACGGCATCAAAACGCCTGAAGACATCGAAGAGGAGCGCAAGGCTCGTAAAAAAGCCGTTGAAGAGGCCAAGCAGAAAATGGCCGGCAATAGTGCTTTTCAGAAATCTTTTCGCGAGGCGCTCGAGCTGGTCCGGAAAAAAGACTTCGCCGGTGCGGAGAAGAAGCTCGCCGAGCTGCAGAAGGACAATCCCGACGACTTGAACCTCCTGCTGCTGATGGCCGCCGTCCAGGTCGGACAAGACCACGACTATCCGGCCCGTCGGACCCTTGAGAAGGCCGTGCGTCTGCATCCAAAATCCTATCTGCCGCTTTACAATCTGGCGAATCTGGCGTTGAAGATCGACGACGACAAAGAGGCGGCCCGGCGCCATTATGAAAAGGGACGCGCCTTGGGCGGTCCTCAGAACGAGGCTTTGGAGAAGTTGTTGAAATGAAGGCGTCTCTCGTGTGTCTTGTGTGCGGTCTCGTCTGTGCCGCCTTGGCGCAGCAGGCGCCGAACGAACCGATCGAACCGCCCGCCGCGGCTCTCGCGCGGGCCAAACCCGCAGTTCCCGCCGAAGCAACCGCGTCGGATGTGCTGTGGGCCTGTCGTGCGATGCTGCCGGTTCGTCCCGTCGAACTGAAGGGCAGCCTCATTCTGCGCAATCGTCGTGGCATCGTGCAAAGCGAACACGACTACACGTTGTTCATGCGCCGCTCGCCGGAAATGACGCAAGTAAAGGTGAAGCTTCTGCCGCGCGGCGAAACGAATGAACTTGCGACGGTGACGATCGATCGCCGTCCGGGTGGGCGCGCAGTCATCAATTTTGCAAAGGCCGGCGGCGCGGCGTCCGAAGTCGTCTCCTCGCCTCTGGAGCGTGTGCTTGAGACGGACGTCACCTGGCTCGATCTGTCCTTCGACTTCCTGTGGTGGAACAATGCCGCCTACGAAACGGCGCGCGAGGGCGAGAGCGTGCACGGACAGGTCTGCCGTGTCATCTTCGTCAAGCCGGACGCCCCGATCGACGGTCTTTCCGGCGTGCGTCTGTGGGTGGACAAGAAAACGGGGTGCCTGATGCAGGCCGAACAGGTCGATGCCGCCGGCAAGC
Organism: Kiritimatiellia bacterium; assembly: GCA_045641465.1. Lineage (GTDB taxonomy): Bacteria > Verrucomicrobiota > Kiritimatiellia > RFP12 > UBA1067 > RUG572. The sequence continues at coordinate 9,634 of JAZUGW010000188.1, forward strand.
CGATCCGTCGACTTTGGGGGACGCGCATCAAGAAGTTCGACGGCAAGTGGATGGTGTCCGTTCTCGAGGTTGAGACGCTCGGTTCGCGCCATCGGACAAAAATCACCGTCGACGACATCAAGGAATTTTGATTGTAGAACTCGTTAAGAGAAATCGAAAAAAGAAACAAGAAAGAAAAAGGTAAACAAATGAAGAAACCCGTAAAAATCCTCCTCTGGTTGCTGGTCATTGTGGTGATTCTTTTCGCCGCCGTGATCGCGTGTCTGCCGCTGATTCTCGGCCCGACTGTCCGCACCGTGGCGACGACTGTCGTTCCGCAGTTGACCGGTACGGAGTTCCAGATGGACTCCTGCTCGATCAACCCCTACACGGGCAAGCTCAGCATCAATGGCTTTGCCCTGAAGAACCCGAAGGGCTATGACGAACCCGATGCCGTTCGCTTCGAGTCGCTGAACGTGGCGATTGAAGTGGGCTCGCTCCTCACGAAGAAGATCCATGTCTACGAGATCGCGCTCGAAAAGCCGTTCGTGAGCTATGTCTTCGATGACGAAGGGACGAACAACTTCGATCGCATCCTCGCGACGCTCGACTCCAAGATGAAGAAGGACGAGACGAAGAAGGAAGAGAAGAAGGATGAAAAGGAGGCGGGTGACGCGCCGAAGGTGTTGATCGACAAGATCTCCATCAACGGGACGAAGGTGAAATACCGCAAGCTCACGCTTCCGATCCCTGTGCCGACGCTCACGAAGATCGGCTATGGCAGCGGCGACGACAAGGAAAAGAAAGAGGAAGCCAAGGGTGCGACGCTTGAAGAGGCGCGTGATGCCGTGTGGAATTCCGTGAAGGACAAGTTCACGGATGTGGGCGGTCTCGTGGGCAATGCGGCTGGTGCGGCTGCCGGTGCGGTGACGGATGTCGCCGGTCAGGCTGCAGGCGCGGTGACGGATGCCGCCGGCAAGATCGGCGAAGGTGCCGCGAATGCGCTTAAGGGTGCTGCGAACGTGGTCGGTGCGGGCGATGCGGCGGCGAAGGCCGGCGAAGCGGCCGCCAAGACGGCGGGTGCGGCCAAGGAAGCTGCGACCAAGGCTGCCGATGCGGCGACGGGTGCTGTGAAGGACGGCGCCAAGGCCGTTGGCGAAGGTCTCAAGAAGCTCAATCCGTTCGGGAAGTAATCTTGGCGGACGTTGTCCATCTCATCGGCATCGGCGGTGTTGGCATGAGCGCTCTCGCTCAGGCCTACCTCGATGCCGGGTTCGCTGTTACGGGGGCCGATCGTTCGCTCAACGCCGATCCCACCGCGCGGACGCCTGTGTTGTCCGAATTGGAACGACAGGGCGTGCGACTTTTCCCCGACGACGGTTCGGGTGTAGATGCGGAGACTTCGCGTGTCGTTGTGTCGACGGCGATCGAGGAGACGAACCTCGGTCTTCGCAAGGCCCGTACGCTGGGCATTCCCGTGACGCATCGCGCCGCCGCACTCGCGGAGGTGCTTTCTTCGCGTCGTCTTGTTGCGGTTGCAGGCACATGCGGCAAGTCGACCGTGACGGCGATTCTGGGCCATCTCCTCGCCTCCTGCGGCTTCGACCCGGTCGTGGTCAATGGCGCGCAGATCGTTGGGTGGGATGACCACGGGACTCGCGTGGGTTCCACGCGCAAGGGCGCCGGCGAGTTTGCCGTCGCGGAGGTTGATGAGAGCGATAAGTCGCTTGTGGCGTTTCATCCCTTTGCGGCGATTGTCACGAATGCCTCGGCGGACCACTATTCGAAAGAAGAGATGGACGCGGTCTTCGACGCGTTTGTGAAGGACATTCCGGGACCCGTTGTCGATGGCCGTGTTGAACGCATCGTGCCATCAGACTTGGCGCGGACGATTCCGCTGCCAGGTGAACACAACGCCGTGAACGCGGAATGCGCCTTGCGGCTGGCGCGTCAGCTTGGTGCCGATGAAGCGGCACTTGCCGCGGCTCTGAAGACGTTCCCGGGCGTGGAGCGCCGTCTTCAGCGTGTCGGCACGCGTCCGACGGCGGAAGGGCCTGTGGCCGTTTTCGACGACTACGCGCACAATCCTGAAAAGCTTCACGCAATGCTCACGACGCTGCAAGTGGCCTATCCGCGGGGTGTTGCGGTGCTGTGGCGTCCGCACGGTTATGCGCCGCTGCGGAAGATGGGCGAGGCGCTCGAGCGGATGTTCCGTGAAACGCTCCGTTCCCAAGACCGCCTGTATCTGCTGCCGGTCTACGATGCCGGCGGCACGGCGGATCGGTCGGTCAATTCCGAGTCGTTGGTTCGGGCGCTCGACGGGTGCCCTGTGTCATTTGTCGAAGATCTCAACAAAGCTGCGTCGGTGCTGGGGCAAGATGCGTCGTCGTTCGGCGCGCTCGTCGTAGCCGGTGCGCGTGATCCGGGCTTGCCCGTGCTTGCCCGGCGTTTGGTCCAGTCCTGATTTACTCGAGGAGGTAGGAAAATGAAATTCAATCTGATGTTGTTGGCGGTTGCGGCGCTAGTCGTGGCGCCGTTTGTCGTTTCTGCGGCGCCGTCGTCTCGTGGTCGCGCAAGCAAGGCGAAGGTCGTGGAAGACGACACGCCCGATTTCTCAAAGCCCGATCCCAAGCCAGCTGCGAAGCCGGGTGAAAAGGCGCCCGCGGCGAAGCCGGGCGAGAAGGCGAAGCCCGCCGCGGCGAAACCGGCCGCCGGGAAAGCGGCTGCCAAGCCGGCTGTCGTTTTCGATCCTGAACCGGAAAAGCCGGATGAAGCCGCCGTTGCCAAGGCTCGCAAGGCGAAGAAGCCTGCCTACATGAAGTTCGTCGAGGCGCGCGAGGCGGCCTGGAAGTGCCAGCAGCCGATTGTCGTGGCTTTGCTGCCGCAGGGGGACACCCGTTCGGTCACGTTGGAGAAGCTGCTCAAGGAACGTCCTTTTCTGAAGGATTTTGTCCCGGCTAACTGCGTGCTGCTCGTGTGGCGCCTGAAGCCCGGCAAGATCGAGATGCCCGAAGGCCAGCAGGGGCGCCGTCGTAATGGACCGCCGCCGCGGGCGACAACGATCGATGTGCGACCGTTGAAGGCGGACGAGACGAAATTCCTGACGGCCTTTGCCGTGACGCCGGAAGCGAAGGCGTATGCCGCGCACCAGAACAAGCCCGAGCCGAAGTTCTCTGATATGCAGAACTATCCGCAGATCATCTGCGTGAATCCGTGGGGGTCGAAGCTGCTGTTCCGTGCGCCGCGCTACGAGTCCGACAAGGGCAAGGCGGGCATGGGCGCATGGCTCTCGCAGGTGGTGGACATGTTCCGCGGCGCGCAGTACGAGCCGATTGTGACGCCGTCTCTTCAGAAGATCGTCGATAATCCGACCGAACCGAAGAAGTGGAAATGAGCGGCATGTCTGACAAGCCCACGTTTACCTATCCGACTTGCCGTCTCGTCGCCGGATCGCAGGCTTCGCTCGATGCGGCCCTGCGCCGATTCAACGACCAGCCGATCGACGATGTCCGTCTCGCCGAGTCGAGCGGTTTCTCCGCCAAGCGTACGACAATCGTCCAAGAGGCGTCGGTCGCAGGTGTCGGTACGTTCCGTGGCCGCGAGCGCCGCACGATCACCTTTGCGCCGTCGACGCGTCCGGGCTGGTGGATTCGCCGTACGGACCAGCCCGAACAGCTCGACACCGCCGTGGATGTGGCCAATCTCTGGACCTCAGCGCGCAATCTCGTGCTGCGCAGCGGTTCGCCGCATAATTATCTGCGCATGGTGGAACACATCATCGCGCTCAAGGCGGGACTCGGCCTCGACAACATCGTCCTGAAAACGAATTCCGGCGATCCGCCGCTCTTCGACGATTCGTCCGTGCCGCTCGTCAACGCCGTCAAGAACGCGAACATTGTCGAGACGGCAGACGACGCCACTTATGTGACGGTGAAGGAACCGCTCGCGTTCGGAGGCCGCCGCGGCGATTTCCTGCTGTTCCTGCCGGACGACGGATCGCGCCGTCTGCGGCTGGATGTCGCCATCAACTGGAATACGGTGATCGGCGATCAGCGCATCGTCTTCGACGTCACGGCGGAAACGTTTGCCTATGGCGCCTACGCGCGTACGAATGCCACGCATCGGCAGTATCAGCTGGCCAAGACGTTCGGCCTGCTCTTTGCCGATACGCGCAACCTCGGCTACGACAAGAACAATATCCTCATCCACGGCCATCGTCGTTGGTATGGTAAACCGCGTTTCCAGCTGGAGGGTACGGACAAGTACCTCGAACCCGTGTGGCATCGTGCGACGCTCGATCTGCTCGCGGCTCTTTCGTTGACGGGTCCGGACCGTTTCGTCGGGACGGTTGTGAGCTATCGTGCGGGTCATACGCAGGATTGCGATGCCGTCCGCGCACTCTATCGGAACGACCTCCTGGTACGTGCCTGATCGAAGAGGAATTTGGGAGATGACTATGAAGGAAAATGAGACGACGCACGCGAAGCTTTTCGCGCGCGCGCGACGCGTAATTCCCGGCGGTGTCAATTCGCCGGTGCGTGCGTTCAATGGTGTGGGCGGTACGCCCGTGTTTGTGGCCGAAGGCAAGCGCCAGAAAATCCGCGCGGCCGACGGCCGGACCCTCACGGACTACTGCTGCAGCTGGGGCGCGATGATTCTGGGACACGCGCGCCGCGAAGTGGTGAGCGCCGTCAAGAACGCGGCCGCGAAGGGGAGTACCTTCGGCATCGCCACACCGGCGGAAGTCGATTTTGCCGAGCGCCTCGTCGCGCTCGTTCCCGGCCTCGACATGGTGCGTGCCGTCAATTCCGGCACCGAGGCTGTGATGACGGCTCTGCGCCTCGCGCGCGGTGTGACGGGACGCAATCTCATTCTCAAGTTCGATGGGTGCTATCACGGACACAGCGATACCGTACTCGTGAAGAGCGGGTCGGGCGTGCTCACGATGGGTGCATCGTCGTCCGCCGGTGTCACTCCGGGCGCCGTGGCCGATACGCTCGTGGTGCCGTACAACGATCTGAAGGCGGTTGAAGCCGCGTTTGCCGCCCACCCCGAGGCGATCGCCGCCGTGATCGTCGAACCGGTCGCCGGCAATATGGGACTCGTCCCGCCCGCCCCCGGATTCCTCAAGGGCCTTCGCGCGCTCACGAAAAAACAGGGCGCCTTGCTGATCTGCGATGAAGTCATCAACGGTTTCCGTTTCGGGTTTTCGTCCTACTCGTCCCTTTACGGCAACATCACGCCGGACCTTCTCACGCTCGGCAAGGTGATCGGCGGCGGACTTCCTCTCGCGGCGATCGGCGGACGCGCCAAGTGGATGCGCCAGCTCGCGCCGACGGGTCCCGTCTATCAGGCCGGGACACTGAGCGGAAATCCCGTGGCCGTGGCGGCGGGGCTCACGACGCTCGATATTCTCGAGCGCGAAGATCCCTACGGTCGCATGGCGGAACTGGGCAGTGCGCTGTCCGTCGGCATTTCAACGCTTGCCGCCGAACATGGCGTGCCCGTGACCTGCCAGAGCTTCAACGGCGTCTTCACGCCGTTCTGTACGACGCAGCCTGTGCTGAATCTGGTCGATGCCAAGGCGTGTTCGACGCAGCTCTACGCGCAGATCTTCCACGGCCTGCTCGCGCGCGGCATCTACATCGCACCGTCCCAGTTCGAGTGCAACTTCATTTCGGCCGCCCATACCGTGGCGGACGTGGATGCGTTTCTGTCGGCCTTCGACGACGTGTGCGCCCATCTCAAGCCCTGGGAAGGGAAGCGGGCATGAAGAAGAAGCGCCACGGTTACGACAAGGTCCGTCCCGAAGTCGACGGCAAGAAAATCACCTATGCGGAAGCCCTCCTGATGGAGCTGGTCTCCGAATTGCCGGTTCAAGTGGGACGCGTGCTCGTCGCCGGCAATCGCAGTGGCGTCGTCGTCGGCGAGTTGATGACCCGCTGGCCGGATGCCACGGTCTTCGCCCATGCCTTCGATGCGCATCATGCGCGTGCCATCCGCAAGCATCTGCTCGATCTCAAGCTGAAGGTGCGGACGGTCATTTCGACGCCGAATGTGCTTCCGCCTGAAACGGACGAATCCGTCCCCGAGGGCGAGCGCCGCTATCGTCAGGCGTTCTTTATGACGACACCGCGTTCGATGCCGGCGGAACTCGTCCTCGACCAGCTGCAGGATATCTTCCTGTCTCTCGTGGACGGTGCTGAATTCTGGGCCACATTCGAAGGCGATCCCGACGAGGCCCTTCGGACGATGCGTCTCGTCTGGCCCTCGGTGCATGTGGCGAAGAAGACGAAACATGCGGTGCTGTTCCGCGCGGTGAAGAAGGGCGAACCCGTGAAGACGCGCGCGTTCGCAAGTACGTGGGAGGCGAGTGTGCCGGGTGGACCCGAGCTCTCGTTCATTTCCCTGCCCGGGTGCTTCTGCCATCGGCGTCCCGACTTGGGCGGGCTCGCGCTCGCCGAAGTCGCGGCGAAGGAAGTCGAGGCGCGCCGCGCTGCCGGCGTTCAGACGTTGGACCTCCTTGACATGGGCTGCGGGTGCGGTCTTGTGGGCCTGCTCGTTGCCGATGCCTGGCGTCGCGCGTTCCCCGCGTCCGCTCCGCTGACGGAGGCGAATCTGAAGCTCACCTTGATCGACTCGCATGCACGTGCGCTGGAGGCGTCGCGTCAGAATGCGGCGCGGGCCGGATTCGCGCCGGAGTTGGTTCTTGCGGACGACGGTCTGCCGCGTGGACGCACCGGCGAGTACGATTATTTCGTCGGCAATCCGCCCTACTACAGCGAGTATCGCATCGCGGAGGTGTTCCTCGAGACGGCCTACCGTGCGCTCAAGCCGGGCGGTGTGTGTTTGACGGTGGTTAAAACCGCGACAGGCCTGCTCGCGTTGCAGGAAAAGTATTTCCGCACGGTCGAAATCATCAACCGGCGTGGTTATTGCGTGCTCCGTTCAGTACGCTAGATCAGAACGGAGAAGGTGGATATGGACATCCAAAAAATGGCGGCTGCGCTTTTGCCGTGCTGCGAATGTGCGCTTGCGAATACGACGAAGCGCGTGAATCTGCCCGGTTCGTCGGCGGTCGCGCTCACCGTGCGCCGTCTCTTTGCGCTGTTGTTCCCGGGGTGCCACGGACTTTCCCCCGTTCCTCACGAACAATGCCACGCCCAGGTCGAACGGAATCTTGAGCGCATCGCCAAGGAACTCACGCAGCAGGTCGAGCAGGTGCTGCTCTATCAGTGTGCCGAACATCCCGAGCAGACGCCGGATCTCGATTGCCGGGCGCGCGCCGAGGAAGTCGTCGAGAATTTCCTGAACGAGCTGCCCCATGTGCGCGCGATGCTCCAGGAGGATATCACGGCCGGCTACGAGGGCGATCCGGCGGCCGTCAGCAAGATGGAAGTCGTGATGGCCTATCCGGGATTGCACGCCATTGCCGTACATCGTCTCGCCCATGTGCTCTATACGCTCAAGGTGCCGATTCTGCCGCGTGTGATGAGCGAACTCGCCCACGCGCGCACGGGGATCGACATCCACCCGGGTGCGACGATCGGCGAACGTTTCTTCATCGACCACGGAACGGGCGTCGTGATCGGCGAGACGACGGTGATCGGGCGGAATGTCAAACTCTACCAGGGCGTGACGCTGGGCGCGTTGTCGTTCCCGAAGGACGAAGAGACCGGCATGCTCATGAAGGGACACAAACGCCATCCGAATGTCGAGGACAATGTCGTCATCTACGCCGGCGCGACGATTCTCGGCGGCGAAACGACGATCGGCCACGATTCTGAAATCGGCGGCAACGTCTGGTTGATGGATTCGATTCCGCCGTTCTCCCGTGTGTACAACCAGACGCCGTTCCCGCGTGTGAAGACCCGGCGCGAGGCCTGATTGATTTGCGACGAAACGAAAGGACAGACAACATGACCAATGAAGAGAAATCAAAGTTCCGTGTAGCGCAGTGGAAGTTCATCATCTACAGCATGATCGCCTACTCGTTCTTTTATGTGACGCGGAAGAACCTGTCCATGGCGCAGCCGCTCATGCTGGACGAAAAGGTGATTACGACGACGCAGCTCGGTCTCATTATGACGGTGCATGGCGTCCTCTACGGTGTGAGCCGCTTCGTGAACGGATTCTGGGCGGATCGTCTCAATGGCCGCATCTTCATGACGATCGGTCTGGCGCTGTCGGCGGCGATGAACTACTTCTTCGGTTGCACCTCGCTCGCGGTTCTCTTCGGCATCTTCTGGATTGTCAACGCCTGGACGCAAGGGATGGGCTTCCCGCCCTGCGCGAAGATGCTCACGCATTGGATTCATCCGAAGGAACTTGCGACGAAGATGTCCATTTGGAACACCTCGCACTCGTTCGGTTCCGTGATGGCGCTGGGCATCTGCACGGCCTTGCTTTGGCAGGGCTTCGGTTGGCGTTGGTGCTTCTATGTGCCGGCCGTTCTCGCGTTGCTCGCGGCGGTGTTCTGCTTCTTCTGCGTGAAGGATTCGCCGACGGAAGCGGGCGTCCACGAGCTGGAACTCGAGGATGTCAAAGCAGACCAGCCGAAGAGTGCGATCACCACGCGCGACCGGATGAAGCTCGTCTATTGCAACAAGGTCATCTGGACAGTTGCCCTTGCGAATTTCTTCGTCTATATTGTCCGCTTCGGCTTCCTCGATTGGGGTCCGACCTTCCTCAAGCAGTACAAGGGCATTCCTGTGGAGAAGGGCGGCTTGATGACGATTGCGTTCGAACTCGCCGCCGTGGTGGGGACGATCTTCGCCGGCTGGGTGACGGATAAGGTCTTCAAGGGCCGCGGCGTGCGCACATGCGTCTTCTGCATGTTTTTCACGGCGCTCTTCAGCTTTGGTTTCTGGTATCTGCCCAATGGCGCGCCGGCCTGGCAGTCGACCCTGCTGCTGATGGGGGCGGGCTTCTGCATCTATGGTCCGCAGGCGCTCATCGGCATTGTCGCGGCCAACCAGGCGACGAAGGAGGCCGCGGCGATGGCAAACGGATTCACGGGGATTATGGGCTATGCCGCGACGACGGTGTCGGGTCTTGGCGTGGCGTGGATCAAGGAAACCTACGGCTGGGGCGTGACGCTCGGCTCGTTCGCGGCCTTCGCCTTGTTCGGCATGCTACTCTTCCTCTTCGCCTGGAACGCACAGGCGACAGGCTACAAGAAGCAGTGAATAGGTTCGAGTGAAGAGTGAATAGGTTTGAAATTTTAATTAGATACGAGTAACACAAGGAACAATTATGAAAACAATCAAATTGATGATGGTGTTCACGGCTGCGCTGATGATTGGTGCAGAGGTGATGGCGCAGGAACAGGCGAAAGCGCGCAAGCCGAAAGTGCTCGCGATCATGCTGGACGGTCTTCGGGGCGATGTGCTCGACACCGCGCGCGTGCCGGCGATCGACAGCCTGCGGAATGGCACGTGGGCGGAAGGCTACAAAGGCGCGTCCACGCTGACGGCGCTCACGGTGCCGGATGCGCGTCCTTCGAGCGCGGCGAACCATACGGCCATTCTCACGGCCGTCAACGGGGCGAAGTCCCGCGTGTTCAACAACGGACAGACCAAGAACGGCAACTACAAAGACTGGCCGACCTGGCTGACGCGCATCACGCAGGCGGTGCCGGGAACGAAGGCGCTCTTCATTTATTCCTGGGGCGAAGGCAACCAGTACGCGCGTACGCCGAATGTGCAGTTCATCCATGCGACGGACACCGTCAATGGCGCGAACATCGGCAAGATCCTGGCGGCACCGGATGCACCGGATGTGACGCAGTACTTCGTCGACCTGCCGGACCATGGCGGACATTCGCAGGGGTTCTATCCGTTCAGCGCCGGCTACCTCAAGGCGGTGAATCTGTCCGACCAGTACATCGCCAACGCCCTTGCGGGCATCAAGAGCCGTCCGACCTTCAAGGACGAAGACTGGCTCATCATGGTGACGGGCGACCATGGCGGGTATCTTCGCACGCATGGCGTGTGGGGCGGCCACGCGACGACGGTGCCGGTGGTGCTGTCGGGCCGCAACACGCCGTCGGGTCGCATCCCGGGCGTGCCGCGTCATTACGACCTCACGGCGACGGCGCTGAAGCACTTCGGACTTGATCCGGAGGCGCTGAAGCTCGAAGGCCGTCCTCTCACGACGGCGGCCCCGAAGGCGGCTCCGCGCGCGCTGAAGGAAGGTCTTGCCGCGTATCTCGACTTCCAGGGCAAGACGCCGGTCAATGCCGTCAAGAACGGTCCGGTGGCGAAGGTGATGGGACCGCGCGCCGTCTCGGGCGCGGCCGAAGGCGTGCTGCGTCTTTCGGGTGACGAACATGCGGCGGGCGGCGTGAAGCTGGAAGGCAGCGAGAAGCTCGCGTTCGAGAACGGGGACAACTTCACGGTCACGTTGTGGGCGCGTATGCCGGCGACGCAGAAGGGCGATCCGCTCCTCTTCGGCAACAAGGACTGGAGCCGCGGTGTGAATCCGGGTATGGCCCTTATCGCCAGCAAGGTGATGGAAGGCTCGAAGATTCCGGGCGTTGTGTTCAACGTGGGACGTCCGAACCAGGGCCGTATGGATATTGGCCAGTTCGACGTGATGCCCGACCAGTGGGTGTTCTATGCGGTGACGCGCGATGCCGAAGGCCGCTATGTGGTCTATCAGGGTCGTGCCGACGGGCGCTTCAACTTCATCTGCGACCGTACGGAGAATACGATCGTCAAGACGGGGCTTCCGATCTGCATCGGCCAGGACGGTACGGGCAACTACCCGTGCATCATGAACGGCGACATCGACGACTTCGCGCTCTGGACGCGTGCGCTTTCGCTTGAGGACATCAAGAGCATCTACGAGGCCGGCCGTCAGGGTCTGTCCCTCGGCGACGTGCTCTGAATCACCACGCCGTGATAAAATAACGCGGATGGCAATTTCGAGATTGCCATCCGCGTCTCTTTTTGATATAATCGATACCACTTTTTTCACGGACTGTAGCTCAGTTGGTAGAGCACGGCACTTTTAATGCTGGGGTCGCGGGTCCGAGCCCCGCCAGTCCGACCAGTATTCGTTCCTTTGGAACTACGGTTGGTAGGCCGATAGCCAGGATTTTTTGCCTTTTGCTCCAAAGGAGCGAAGGCTGGCCGCCCGTCGTAGCCTTTGTGGAGATGGTGTTTTCTGGCATGACAAACCTCGTAACCATGCCATTCCATGTAAATTTAGTGCGATCTACAGATCAGAATACTATGAATTTGAAAAGGAGAGCAAAGATGAACCTGACGATAGACGAGATAATTGACGCATTGAAGGAAATGAAGAAAGAGCTTGCCGAAAACAGACAAATTTGCAATCCAAACTGTACTTCAGGGCCAGCAGAATTGCTTCATGTCAAGTTGGTGGCATATTGGACGGACGCCGAAGTGAATGGCGTGCGGGAAGACGAGGATGTTTTTAAGCTCAGGATGCCCGGGCAGAAAGGGGGAACAATCGATTGGGACATAGATCCTAAAACGGGACAAATTATAGATTGGCCGGTTGGCACAACAGCACGAACATGGTATAAAGTTGTTGATAGATTCTCGTATGACTACGGAAGGTTTCATTATGGACCGGATTATGTTCCGGACTTTTTTTCAATAGACGATAAAAGTTTCGGCGATTATGTTTATCTGACAATCAATGCCGAAGGAAAAATCAAAGGATGGTCGGAAGACGCATTTCTTATTGCTCACAAGAAGTTTGTTGAGAAAGAGCTGAAAATACATGGCGAGAATATGCTTGGTTTTGCGAAATATTGTACTACCAAGAATGTCTGACTTTGGGTAGGAGTGCGACCGCAACGGAAACCCGTATCCCGACTGGACCGACCACCCAGACGAGTTCCTGACGATCTACAAAGTGCGTGGAGCGCAAAACGTAGAAGTCGGCGGTAAGGCTTTGAAAGTCGGCAGTGTCGATTTAGACCTTGCACTTGAGTGAACTGCAGAATCAGATTGTCGTCTATCAGCCGGACGACGTGATGCGGCTGGAGATGTAAGTTGATATTGGAAATCCTCGAAGTAATCGCACAGATGAACTCTGTAACAAAAGACAGTGCCAATACAATGTTTTTCCAATATGTAAACAGCTGATTTAATCCACTGAGTCATATCGTTAGAGATAAGTGTTATGACACTTGAAAAATTGAACGAACTAATTGCTGGCGGCGAGGGCGAACGTCTGGAGTACAAGGAAACGACAGGCCAGCGCGTCGAGGCGTGTCGGACGCTGTGCGCGTACCTGAACGGGGACGGCGGCACGGTCATATTCGGCGTGTCGCGCAAGGGCAAGCTGACGGGGCAGTTGGTGAGCGACGAGACGAAGAAGGATCTCGCCCGTGCGTTTTGCGACTTTGAACCAGGGATTGAGATCCCCACCGAGTATGTGGATGTCGACGAATCCCATCAGGCCATCATCTGCCACGTTGAGGGTGGAGCGCAAAAGCCGTATGCCTACGACGGACGCCCTTATCGGCGGGTGCAGTCCTCGACTGTCAAAATGCCGCAAGAGCAGTATGCGACATTGATCAGCCGTCGTAACGGCTTCCAGAGCAAGTGGGAACTTCAACACGAGGAAGGTGTATCTCTTGATGATGTCGATCTGAACGAGGTGACGCGGACGGCGAAAATCGCCGTTGCGGAGGGACGGCTTTCGCCGGATGTGGATGTCAACGACCCAAAAGATCTCCTTCGGCGTTTCGGCCTACTCAAAGGCGATCAGCCGCTCAACGGTGCGTTTGCTCTGTTCGGCAAGGGGCTGATGTACTATCCGCAATGCATCCTGAAAATGGCTTGGTTCAAGGGTAAGGACAAGACGATCTTCCTCGACAACCGCATGGTTGAAGGCAACATCATTCAGCTTCAGAGCGAGGCTATGGCGTTCTGCTTCAAACACCTCAACCTTTCGGGTGTCGTTCGCGGGCTCTACCGCGAGGAAGAGTTGGAGGTGCCCGCCGACGCGCTCCGCGAGGCGATCATCAATGCGCTTGCCCATCGGCTCTACACAAGCAGCGGATCAGTCTCGCTGGCGATCTATGAAGACCGCGTGGAAATTTCTAATCCCGGCAACTTCAATCCGGAGATCGCCGCCCAAGGGGCGTTCCCCGGCATGGCTTCGACCCCGCGCAACCCGACCATCGCCAAGGTACTCTATCTCCGTAAAGCAATCGAGATGTGGGGGCGCGGAATAGGCCTCATCGTCAATTCCTGCGAGATGGCCCGCATCGCCGCCCCGAAGATCTACGAAGACCACGGATTCATCTACACCGTCTTCACCCGTCCCACCGTTCAGGAATGGAAGGATAAGATTGGAGGAGGGACTACCCAGGCCACTACCCAGACCACTACCCAGACTACCCAGACCACTACCCAGACAGGCATCCATCGGTCTTTTGAATTGACAGATGCGCAAACGCGAATAGTCGAGTATCTGCGGGAACATCCGTCCGCTTCAAGGCGCGAGATCGTCGAAAACTCTGGCGTGACCATTTCTGAAGATGGTGTAAAGTACAATCTGGCGCGGCTTCAAGATTTGCGCCGAATCAAGCGTGTCGGTCCCGATTACGGCGGCCATTGGGAGGTCTGCGATTGACCTCTGTAAACCGTTCGGTAGTCAAAACGAAAAACCAATGGTAGTCAAAACGATAAACCTCGATTCCGACCGTCGCCTTGTTCTGGGGCGCAGGTTTTGTTATAATACTTGTGTTTTGAGCGTAAAACCATCGGGTGAAGCGCGATTCTTAACAATTATCGCCGCGAACGTCTCTTTTCGGTAATTGTTTTGAATCCCGCGACCCCGACCATTTCCCTTGTTGCCAGCTGTGGCGGGTTTATGATACAATAATGCCATCTGAAAACCAAGTGAATGAGGGAATAATCATGGCGTTCATCAATGATGATTTTTTGCTGACCACGCAACAGGCGAAGGAGCTCTATCACGGCTATGCCGAGAAGATGCCCATCATCGACTATCACTGCCATCTGCCGCCGGCGGAGATCGCGCAGGACAAGCGTTGGGCCAATATCGCCGAAGTGTGGCTGGGCGGTGACCACTACAAGTGGCGCCAAATGCGTTCGAACGGCGTCGACGAGAAGTTCATCACCGGCGATGCGAGCGGACATGACAAGTTCCTGAAGTTCGCCGAGACGATGGAAGTGCTGCTCAAGAATCCGCTCTTCGACTGGAGCCACCTCGAGCTTGCGCGCTACTTCGGCGTGGAAGAGCGTCTTTGCCGGGCGACTGCGGAATCCATTTGGGAACGTTGCAACGCGAAGATGCAGGAACCTGACTTCTCGGCGCGCGGCCTGATGGTGAAGTCGAATGTCAAAGCCGTTTGCACGACGGACGATCCGGTCGATTCGCTCGAGCATCACAAGGCCGTGGCGGACTCCGGCTTCGCCGTGAAAGTGCTGCCGGCCTGGCGCAGCGACAAGGCGTCCAAGATCGACGATCCGGCTGCCTGGAACGCCTGGATGGACAAGCTCGAAGCGGCGGCGGGAATCCCCGTCAAGAGTTGGGACGACTTCCTCGACGCCATGGATCGTCGTCATGCGTTCTTCGAAAGCCGCGGCTGCGTGATTTCGGACTACGGCATTACGGAGATTTTCGCGGCGCCGTATACGACGGCCGAAATCAAGGCGATCTTCAAGAAGGCGCGCGAAGGCGGCGTGGTGACGCCGGCAGAAGCCTACAAGTTCAAGAGCGCGTGGCTTTATGAAGGTCTGCGCGCCGATGCGAAGGCGAACTGGACGACGCAGCTCCACTACAGCTGCATCCGCAATCCGAATACGCGCATGTTCCAGAAGCTGGGTCCCGATACGGGCTACGACTGCATCGGCGAATGGAATGTGGCCGAGTCGCTGGCGCGTCTCTTCGACCGTCTCGAACTCGAAGACTCCCTGCCGCGGACGGTGCTCTATTCGCTCAATCCGAAGGACAACGAGATGCTCGCGACGCTGATGGGCAGCTTCCAGAAGGGGCCGGACCGCGGCAAGATCCAGCTCGGCGCCGCCTGGTGGTTCCTCGATCAGAAGGACGGCATGAAGAAGCAGATCGAAGCGCCTTCGGCGCTCGGCTGCCTCGGCAACTTCGTCGGCATGCTGACGGATAGCCGGAGCTTCCTGAGCTACACGCGCCATGAGTACTTCCGCCGCATCCTCTGCGGCAAGCTGGGCGAAGAGATGGCGCGCGGTGAAATCCCGAACGACATTCCCTGGATCGGCGGTCTTGTGGCGGATATCTCCTACAACAACGCCAACCGCTACTTCTTCGGCGCTCGTTCGTAAGATTTGATACAAAATTGGCATTTGCAGAAGCAGGCGGGAAATGATATAATACCCGCCTGCTTTTTTGGTAGCACAGAAAGAAAGGTTTTCAATGGACAAGAAGTCGGTGGAAGAGTTGGAAGCGCAGTTTAAGGAATTGGTGGAGAAGACTCCCCTTGCGGGCGAGGAGTTGGCTGCGCTTGTCCGAGAGGCCCCTGCGGGTAAGGCGAAGGCGTGGGTCGGGATTGCCCTGAACGCGTTCGGGCGTGAGGGTAATTTCGAGGCGACGTTCAAGTTCGTGGAGGCAACGCAGACGATCATCGCCGAGGCGCTTGACAAGTCGGCGAGTCAGACCGTGTATGCGCTGCTGCGCAAGATGACGAAAGATCGTCTGCTGCTCTCCTACATCGATGGCGTCGGTTTCGACAAGCGCGTCCTGCGCGAGGCTTTTGGCCGTCTTGGCCTGCTGCTTTCGTTCCACAAGGGCGCGCTCGTGCTCAGCTCGGCCTGGGGCCTTGGAACGGTGCGTGACGCCGACTACTTCTACCGCCGCATCACGGTCGATTTCACGAACCGCCGCGGCCATCAGTTCACCTACGATGCCGCGTGCGAGACGCTTAAGCTGGCACCTGAAAAACACATCCTCGTGACGCAGAAGGCCGACCCCGAGCGCATTGCCACGATGCTGAGGGACCAGCCGGACGAATTCGTCAAGGAAATGCTCAGGAGCTTCGGCGACATGCCGATCACGCGTCTGGAGGAACTCAGCGCGCAGTATGGTTTCGTGAAGACCGCCAACTGGAAGAAGTTCTGGGAAGGTGCGCGTGCGGCACTGCGTCGGGACAAATGCGTGGAAATCCCCACGCGCCGCGCGGAGCCGATCCACCTCAAGACGAAGGCGGAGGACTACAGCCAGGACTGGTTTGGCGCGTTCAGCCAGATCAAGGATCCCAAGAGCATCCTGTCGAGCGTGCGCGAACTGCAGAGTGAAACGGGTCTGACGAACCTCAAGCCGGAAGAACGTGCGGTGCTCGCGGAGCGTCTGGCGTTTGCGCTCAAGGCGACGCGCAAGACGGACGACGCGCTCTTTGCGCGGATCGCGTTCTGCATCGACGACCTCCAGCTTGATCCGGAGATGGCCGCCAACGAGAAGCTGGCGCATGCGGGCAGCGCGAAGTCGCGTGCCTATCTGTGGGAGAAGCTGCTGAGCGAAGAAACCCGCTACCTCGCGGCGGCGCGTGCGCTGCCGGCGCGCGAGACGGGTGCGCTCGTCAAGTTCCTCACGAAGGAAAACGCGGACGAAGCGAAGGCGAAGCTCTTCGCGGAACTTCCCCAGATGTGCTTCGCGCTCCTTTCCGAAGTGCTTGACGCGTTCAAGAAGGATCCCGCGTGCGAAGAGGCCTGCGCGGCGCTTCTGAATACGCCAGCGGCGCCGGCGACGCTCGTGACGCTCGTTCTCGGCCGCTATAAAGAATTCAAGGAGTGGACAAAGCTGCCGGCGCTCGTCGTCATTCTGACGCACGCGATTGCGTTGGGTGAAGGTCGTCAGGGCGGTGAAACGCTGCGTATGCAGAATATCATCCGCCGTCTCTTTGCGGACCAGAAGTGGCTGGAGGAAACGCTCGGCCAGTTGCAGCCGGCGGACAAGGCGCTCTTCTTCGAACGCTTCCAGGCGTCCATCGCGTGGGATCCGTCCACGCACCATATGATTGTGATGCGTATGACGAAGATCGCCCCTGAACTGGCGTCGCGCCTCTACAAGAAGACGGCCGTCAAGAAGATCGAGCGCATCACTTCGCTCCGCTCCTATGCGGAACGCCAGGCCGCCTACGAACATCTCGTCAAGGTCGAGATCCCCGAGAACACGAAGCGCATCGAATTCGCGAAGAGCTACGGCGACCTTTCCGAAAACGCCGAATACCAGTATGCGAAGGACGAGCAGCGTGCGCTCATGCAGAAGGAGAGCCTTCTGCAGAAGGACCTCAACGAGGTCAAGGCGGTCGACTTCTCGGATGTCACCGAGCCCACCAACGTCGTGCCCGGTTCGTGCGTGACCATCGTCACGGCGAAGGGTGAAGAGAAGGTGTTCACCGTGTTGGGAGAATGGGATAACGATCTCGATCGCGGCATCATCTCGAACAAGACGAAGCTCGCCGAGAACATGCTGGGCAAGAAGGCCGGCGACACGTTTGAACTTCCCGATGCAGAAGGCAATGTCTCTGTAGCGACGATCAAGGCGGTGTCCGCCCTCACGGACGAACTCCGTACCTGGGTTCAGACCACGCCCGCTGTTGCGTGAATGTCGAGTCCTGATCGTGTGCTGAACAAAAGGAGGTTCTAAATGGCCGCAAAAAAGACCGTTGAAGACGCTGGTACGATCAAGAAGGCGCCGAAGGTTCCGCTGAAGAAGCCGGAGGAGGCCCAGATGTTCGAGAACCATAGTCAGGAGATGGCGTTTGCCTTTGCAGAGGCGATGAAGAAGCGCCAGCGTGAGGCCGATCTTCAGAATGAGCAGTCCTCTCTGGACATCAAGCTCTCGCGTCGTCCGACGACGCGCACGAAAGGGAAGACCACGCAGCAGTTCCCGGAGGCCGATCTGGAGAAGTTCCGTCTTCGTCTGATCATGCTGCGTCAGGAAGCGTTGGGTCAGTCCACCACGTTGCGCACGGTCGCGCTCGAGCAGACCGACGACCGCGGCAGCGAGGACGAGGATGGTTCCGATGCATTCATGCGTCTGCAGAATCTCCGCCAGGTGGATTCGCAGAGCCGCATGATTCAGCAGATCGACGAAGCGCTCGCCCGTATCAAGGACGGTACCTACGGCATCTGCGAAGTCTGCGGACAGCTCATCCGCAAGCCGCGTCTGATGAATCTGCCGTTCGTGCATACATGCATGGAATGCCAGACGGCAATGGAGAATCCATACGGGAACCGGTGACGTGCTGAAGTATCGTCGTCTTGTTCTTACGTTCGCCGCCGTCACGAATCTGCTTCTGCTGGATCAGATCGTGAAGGCGGCGGCTGTCTATTTTCTCAAGGGGCACGCCCCGTACGTCGTCCTCGAGAACATTTTCAATCTTGCCTATGTCGAGAATCGCGGGTGTGCCTGGGGCTTGCTGCAAGGTCAGGTTTGGCCGCTCGCCGTCTTCGCGTTTTTCGCCCTCGGTGTGATCTGGTGGAAGCGGAAGGTGATCTTTCCTCCGGGACGCTGGGGCGCGGTTTCTGAGACGTTGCTTTATGCCGGGGTGATCGGGAATCTGATCGACCGTCTCTCCCGCAAGTGCGTGGTGGACATGTTTGATTTCCATTGGGGCGTTCATCATTTCCCCGTGTTCAATGTCGCCGATTCCTACATCACTGTGGCGGCGGCGATTCTCATCATCGGCGGCTATCTTGTGAATCAGAAAGCCAAGGCACCGCCGAAGGACGATGCGCGCCATGAGTCGGCGTGAGGCCTATCTTCTGGCGGGTCCGACGGCGAGCGGCAAGTCTGCCGCGGCCGCGCTTTTGGCGCGTGACCGCGGGGCCGCGATCTTGAGCGCCGATTCCATGCTCGTCTATCGGGGAATGGATGTCGGTACGGCGAAGCCTTCCCGCGAGGAACGCGAGGAATTCTCCATGGGCGGTGTCGACATCGTGACGCCGGCCGAACATTTCTCCTCGGGGGCCTGGCTGCGTGCGGCCGCCGCGTGGTTGGCGGAGATTCCCGTCTCGCGTCCCATTGTCATCGTGGGTGGAACGGGACTCTACTTCTCGGCGCTCTTGCGCGGACTTGATCAGCGGTGGACGAATCCGCCCCCCGAGTATCCTGTCCTGCAGGTGGAGCGAAGCGTCCTTCATGCGCGCATCGCCCAGCGTCTGGACACGATGTTCCTCGAGGGGCTCGCGGCAGAAGTGCGGTCGTTGCGCGAGCAGTATCCCGTCTGGTCCGATACGGCCTCCGCCGCGATCGGCTATAAGGAGTTCATCGACGGTCTGACGCCAGAGGTTGTTCGCGAGAAGATTCTCGTTCGTACGCGTCAGCTTGCGAAGCGGCAGGATACGTGGTTTCGCCACCAGTCGACGCCGCTCTATGTCCCCATTGCCTCCACTCCCGAAGAAACCGCCGCCCGTGTCGACGCCCTCTGGCAATCCCACGGCCCCTGGCTCGTCGACCTCTCATCATGCATCAAGGTCTAGAATCATCGTTCAAGTTATGCTATAATACAGCCATGAGCATTCGTAAAATACAGGGCGGCGTCTGTGCCGCGAAAGGCTTTAAAGCCGCGGGCGTTCCGGCCCGTATCAAATATGAAGGGCGCAACGATGTCGCGCTCGTCGTGGCGGACGCGCCTTGTGCGGCGGCCGCGATGTTTACGACAAATGCCGTCGCCGCTGCGCCGGTCCTCTATGACCGCGCCACCGTGAAGGCGGGACGCATCCAGGCGATCCTCGCGAACAGCGGCTGCGCCAATGCCTGCACGGGCGAACTCGGCTACAAGGACGCCGAACTCGCGGCTCTCACGACGGCCGGCGAACTCGGCATCGATCCGAAGCTGGTGCTCGTCGCCTCGACGGGCGTGATCGGACGGCGCCTCCCGATGGACCGTCTTCTGGCCGGCATGAAGGATGCCGCTTCCAAACTCGCGGCGACGCCCGAAGCGGGCCTGGCGGCCGAGAAGGCCGTGATGACTACCGACACGAAGCCGAAACAGGCGGCCGTTCAGACGAAGATCGGCGGCAAGACGATTACCGTTGGCGGCATGTGCAAGGGATCCGGCATGATCGAACCCAACATGGCAACGATGCTCGGATTCATTACGACCGATGCCGCCGTGACGCCGGCGATGTTGCGCCGTGCGCTCAAGCTGGCCGTGGCCGTGTCGTTCAACCACGTGGTGGTCGACGGCGACGAGTCCACCAACGACAGCGTCTTCCTGCTGGCTTCCGGTGCCGCCGGCAATGCGTGCATCGATAAGGCAGGACCCGACTTCGACGCCTTTGTGGAAGCGCTCACCGCCGTTGGCGTGGCGCTGGCCAAGCAGATGGCGGCCGACGGCGAAGGCGCCACGAAGTTCGTGGAAGTCACGGTGAAGAATGCGGCGACCCAGCGCGACGCCGATCGCGCGGCCCGCGCCATCGCGAAGAGTCCGCTCGCCAAGACCTCCTGGTTCGGCAAGGACCCCAACTGGGGCCGTGTACTTGCCGCCGCCGGCTATTCGGGCGCGAAGGTCGTGGACATGGAAGCGGAAGTCTTCTATGGCAAGACCTGGGCCTACAAGAAAGGGCAGGTTGCCGATGCGGCGCAGCTGGCCAAGTTGGCGAAGGAAATGGACGGACCCGAACTCAAGGTCACGGTCGACCTTCATCTCGGCACGTTCGCGTCGACGATCTACACCTGCGACTTCTCGGTGGACTACGTTCACATCAACGCCGATTACACCACATGAGCCCTGCCACTTGAGTGAAGCCGTCTATAGTGTCACGCAGTTGACGAAGTCCATTCGGAAGAACCTGCTCGCGAATAACGCGCGCCTGGTCGGCGTGTGGATTGAAGGCGAAGTCTCCGGCAATAAGATCTACGGATCGGGACACCGCTATTTCACGCTGAAGGACAACGATGCGTCGATCAACTGCGTGCTCTTTGCGTTTCACGTGGGCGGATGCGATGAGAACTATCGCGCCTTGCTGGCCCAGGGCGAGGAGAAAGTCAACGGCCTCAAAGTCCAGATGATGGGCGAACTCGACTTGAACATGTCCCGTGGACAGTATTCGTTCAAGGTTTCGCGCATTCGCCTGGCCGGTGTCGGTGACAAGATGGCGGAGTTCAATGCGCTCAAGGCGAAACTTGAAGCCGAAGGACTCAACAAGCTCGATCATCCCGAACGGCGGCGTCCGTTGCCGTTCCTGCCGCGTCGCATCGGCATTGTCACGTCGCCCTCGGGTGCCGTGATCCATGACATGTGCGATGTGATCAACCGACGCTTCCCGAATGTCGAGATCCGCGTCTACCCGGCGAAGGTACAGGGCGAAGGCGCCGCCGAAACGCTCGTGGCGGGCTTGCGGTTCTTCAATGGGCTGCTCGTCAACCACGATGCCGGCTGGGTGCCGGATGTCCTCATTCTCGCGCGCGGCGGTGGATCGGTCGAAGACCTGTGGACATTCAATGAAGAGTCTGTTGTTCGGGCCGTGGCGGCGTCGGAGATTCCGATCATCTCGGCGGTCGGACACGAAAGCGATACGACCCTCTGCGACTATGTGGCCGACCTGCGGGCCGGCACGCCGTCGATCGCGGCCGAACGCGTGGTGCCCGTCAAGGCCGACTTGCAGGCGCAGGTCACAGACCTTGCCGCGCGTCTGAGGCAGATGGTGCAGAACCGTCTGGAAGGGTACATCCAGCAAGTCGACTATCTCACGCATCGCCTTTCGTCCGCCCCGCAAGTGGGGTTGGCGCGTACGGAACGGACGCTGACCGGTCTTGCGGCGTGTCTCGAGCCGGCGCTGAAAGCCTCGCTGGCCTCTGCGACACAGCGTGTCGAACGCGCCTCCCTGCGGTTGGCGCCGCCGATGCGCGAAGCCGTGCAGCGGGCGGAGTCCAAACTCGCCACATGCCAGCGGGCGCTCACGCTGTTGAACCCCTATCAGGTACTCGAGCGCGGCTATTCGATCACGACGGACGCCGAAGGTCGCGTCATTCGCGCGGCGGGCGATGTCGCGAAGGGGACGCATCTGAAGACGCGTCTCAAAGACGGTCAACTTGAATCGGTGACGATTTAGGAAGCGAGTGTGCATGAACCGATTCATTCAACAGATCCTTGCGTTTCTTCATTTGAAAAAATCGCGTCCGCGACGGATTGCGTTTGCGACCTTTGCCACGACTGACCGTGGACTTGTACGGGCCGACAATCAGGACCACTTTCTGTGTGCGTCCGAAAGGATGCTGTTCTGCGTGGCGGACGGCATGGGCGGCGGTGCGGACGGCTCCTTGGCGAGCGAATGGGCCTGTCAGGCAATCGACGCGGCGGTGAAGGCCGAGGAGAACGATCTGGCCTCGCGTGAACAGGCCATCGCGACGGCGCTCACCGAGGTGAATACGCGCATTCGTGCGTATGCGAAGGAACATGGCTACAAGACGATGGGTACAACGGTCGTCGGACTCGTCTCGGAACCGGTGTCCGGCGTGTTGGCGCGCATCTTCCACGTGGGCGACAGTCGGGCGTATCGCTATCGCTACGGACGCCTCGACGCCCTGACGCGCGACCATACGGTTGGAAATGAATTGGGACAGGCGATGGCGGGCAGCATCAACGGTGCCGACCAGGCGCGTGTCCTGCAGGCGCGCAGCAATCCGCTCACGCACATCCTCACGCGTGCGGTGGGAACGGAACTGCGGGTGCGGCCTGAATGGAAGAGCATCGACGTGCAGCGGGGCGACCGCTTTCTGTTCTGTTCGGACGGCGTGCACGACATGCTGGACGATGCCGAGATCGCGCAGATTCTGTCCCAGGCGTCAACCCCACGTGTCGCGGTGGCGCGTCTGGAGGCGGCTGTACGCAAAGCGGGTGCGCAGGACAATTACACCATACTTTGCGCCTACGCCACAAGTCGGCAAGGCGGCTGAACTTTAAATCAACTTGGAAAGGAACATGTTCGATATGAAATATGGACTGCAGACAGTTCTCCTCGGTGTCTTCATCGGACTTTCCGCCGACGCGGCACAAGTTGATTTCAATGCGGCGCAAAAAGAGCAGAACTTCGGCGGTGCGCTTGTGGCGCCGCCCAAGCAGGAGGCGGTGGTTCCCGAGAAACCTGTTGAGACGGGCAAACCGTTGTTCGAGCTTCGTCCGTTCTTTTCGGCGAGTCATACGAAGGCGCTGTCCGACTGCTATCTCCATAATCGGCTCGCCGTGGGCTATGTCGGGCCGGCCTCGTGGTTGGAGCGCGGGGAGAAGGGCGAGATCAGTCGGGCGACCGTCGACTATCTGCCGGCGAATGTGCCGTTCTATCTGCCGATCGTCGGCACACGGGCCGAGGCGGTTGCCGTGCGCGATGCGCTCGATTCCGTAACGAATGCGCTCTCGTCCGAGGTGCGGGAGGTGCTCTGTACGAAGAACGCCTTGGCGCCGATTCTGCAGTGGCTCATTCGTCGGAATCTGGCGGGACTCGACCCCGAAGACTACCTGACCCCGCGTGCACATCCGGCGGCGTTTATGCGAAACCACTTTGATTTCCCGAAGCTTGAGAAGGCGGCGCGTGAATTGACGATCGCCGGGGTTCCGCCAATCGCGTATATCCGTCCTATCTATGAGGACTATGCACGTGACCCGCGGCCGAAGATGAAGCCGGGACGCGACTATTCGGACCTTCAGGACGAAGAGTCCTTCGCCACGCCGTTTGCGATCGGTATTGTCTTGCGTGCGCCGGAGGCGAATCGCGTGTTCCGTTTCTCGGCACGTACTTGGGGGGGCGGCAACCAGAAGGTCGAATACAAGTGGATGGTCGTTCGCGGACGTGGCCTTCAGCATCTCCAGTCCTATCTGGGCGACAAGCGTTTGTCGCCGGCGAACGGATTCGCCGAGATTCATATCAACCGGCGGTTCATGTCCACGCGTCTCGACATCGCCGTCTTTTCGCGGATCGGCAAGGGACTCTGGGGGCCGCCGGCGATCATTTCGTTCTACCAGCCGCCGGATGTGAAGTCCGACTATTACAACTCGGGGTTGTTGCGTGAACACAACTATGCGTCGCGCGTGTCGCCGGCGGATCCGTTCCGAAGGGCGTTGCGTCCGTTGTATACCCCCCGGGATTGGACCGATACGTTCGACTTCGACACGAACGGAAACATTTCAATCATCTCGCGCCGTCGTGCCGGTTCGGTCTTTGCGGACCGTTTCTATCGTCCGACAGGGGAGAAGATCATCGAGCTGTGGCCGAGCGGTCAGCCGAAGAGAACGATTCGGGTGTCCTTCTTCGTGAATAAGGACGGGATGCTCGACTATGCGGACGACGGGGCTGAAATCCAATATCCGTACAAGCAGACGCGCAGTGAACATTTACTAAAATCACCCGAGCGCACGGGAAGCATTTTATGATATAATAGTAGTTGTTATGACATTCAAGAGTTCAAAGGCTAGGAAGAACATGCGTGTTTCGATTCTTCTCTCGGCGGCCCTGCTTCTGACGGGCTGCACATCGATCATTTCGGGTTCCACGGAGCTCTACAAGGACTATCTGGGTTCGCGGAGCTGGGCGCGTCGGGCGAATCTTCAGGGAGGCCAGATTGAGCTCGTGGTGATGCGTACGATGGCGGATGGGACCCTGCGCGGACGTTTTGACGGACTCGGCGAGTGCGCGCACTGTGTCTTCCAGATGCCGGTTCCCAACAGTTTGAACAAGGTGCGGTGCGAGGCGATCTTCCCCCAGCCGGCGCAGTGGAACGGGACGTTGCTTGTGCTCGGTGCGGAAGGCCCTGGCGGGAATTTCCCCAAGAATGCGCCACAGCGCATCAA
The DNA here is from genome assembly GCA_045641465.1 of Kiritimatiellia bacterium. Classification (GTDB taxonomy): domain Bacteria; phylum Verrucomicrobiota; class Kiritimatiellia; order RFP12; family UBA1067; genus RUG572. The sequence continues at coordinate 34,394 of JAZUGW010000188.1, forward strand.
GGATGGAACGGCGGTCGTGTGCTGCGACGGCGGCATGAACATCCTGCGGAAGCGTGACGAATCGCCGAATCCCGAGATGACAGGCTTCAAGCGTCCAGAATCTCGCCAGACGTTCATGGAAGAGGCGATGCACCTGGCGGTGGTCGGTGGCAAGGCGCTGACAATGGCGCGTTTTGGCAAGGCGCCTGAAAAGACGATCTTCGAAGGTCGTGAGTCGGCCGGTGCGCAAGGTGTCTTCCTCGCGCAGAAGTATCCGGAAGACGTCGATGTGCTGAAGCTTCAAAACCCTGCGCTGGACTTCTGGCGCACGTTCCTGTACGAGTTCAACGTCTCGATGAGCGTTCGTGACCGTTCGGGACATCTGGTTCTGCGCGACGCGCAATGCGAAGCGGTCGTGATGGCGGCCAAGCAGAAAGACGGACTCACGATGAAGGAGGATGAGTTCTTCGATCTTGCGGCGAATTACGACAACATCTTCTCGTTCTCGCATACGAAGGATAAAATCCGTCATATGTGGCATGAGCTTTACACGGCGGAATCCGTTTCGACCAACCTCAACCTGAAGGTGGACGTGGTCGAGCGCGGGGTCGATCTCAAGCCGGTCATTCGCACGTCCCAATGGCGCGTGCATTGGTTCTTCGGCGATACCGAATATGGTCATGAGTCTGCGCCGGTGCAAGTGCTCGCCCTGCGCGAGACCTGCAAAGCGCTCACGCCGAGCGGCGATCTTTCGGCTTTCGCCGCGCGTGGCGGAAAGCTCGAGGTCGTGATCGAGAAGAACAACGCATTTGTCCCGAAGGCGATCGCCGAAGATTCGCTCAAGTCGATCAAAGGCATCAAGCCCACTGTCAAACGCGTCGAATGATGCTGGAAGGCGTGTGATGGTTGGGTGGCAGACAATTCGAGTGCGTGCAATCGGGTTGTCTGCTCGTTCATGGTCGTGACGGTTGAAAATTCTGCTTGTCCAAAGGAGGGTTGAAACATGGGAAAACTTCACGGCCTGAAGCATTTCTGTTCAGCGTTTGGCTATTCAATGTCCGGATTGCGGTTCGCATTGAAAGAGGCGGCCATTCGCCAGGAGCTTGTCCTTGGCGTGGTGCATCTCTTTGCCCTCTTCTTTTTTCAGCTGCCGTATGTTTGGGGCGTCGCCCTCACGGTCCTATGGTTTCTGATCCTGATCGTCGAGGTTTTGAATACGGCGCTTGAAGCCGTTGTCGATTTGGCAAGTCCCGCGTATCATGACTTGGCGAAGCGTGCGAAAGACCTCGGAAGTTTTGCCGTCTTTCTTTCGCTCGTCCTCTTCTTCGCGACCTGGTTGGCCGCCTTGGCCGTGACCGTTCGGGTTTTGGTTATCTAACGACCCGTTGGAGAGGTATTCGGGGATTTGTCTAGCTGTGCCAGGTTGATGCGAACGTCATCCTTCTTCGTGTTTCGAACCCGCTGGTACGGTAGACAAGCTATAATTTAAGCAAGGGGTATTTTCATCTTTTTTTCGTTCCATGAGCAGGGTTGTTGACAACTCTTGTGGCTGGTGCCTGCACCGTATAGGTTCGACCCGACCGCCAGAGCGAGCAGACGACTTCCAG
>JAZUGW010000189.1:0-7031 GCA_045641465.1 Kiritimatiellia bacterium
AAAGCCTATTCGTTGTGCTATTACCAGGGGGTAGTAGCACAACGGGTAGGCGGGTGAGCCCCCGCGCGGGGCGCGAAACAACCGGCAGGGTAAAGCCTATTCGTTGTGCTATTACCAGGGGGTAGTAGCACAACGGGTAGGCGGGTGAGCCCCCGTGCGGGGCGCGAAGCAACCGGCAGGGTAACGCCTATTCGTTGTGCTATTACCAGGGGGTAGTAGCACAACGGGTAGGCGGGTGAGCCCCCCGTGCAGGGCGCGAAGCAACCGGCAAGGGTAACGCCTATTCGTTGTGCTATTACCAGGGGGGTAGTAGCACAACGGGTAGGCGGGTGAGCCCCCCGTGCGGGGCGCGAAGCATCTGGCGAGGGCAACGCCTATTCGTTGGGCCTTTCCCAGCCGATGATCTGACGAATGTGGCAAAACAGCACGGCGCCTGCACAGGCGTCAAAGAGTGCATCGTGCCAGGTGCGACCCGGGCACAGCGCTTCCACTTGCCCGGTCAGGCCGAAGGTACGAATGAGGTCGCCCAGCGCAAACGATTCCATCAACGGCCAATACGTGCGGACAAGGCGCAGCGTATCCACCCACGGGCCAAAGGGAGTGAGCGGCGCACGCTTTTCGAGAATCGTGCGCTCGGTGGATGCGTTATGCGCGACAAGCGGCACGCCCACGAGGCGTGCGCCCAGCTCGGGCCAGGCATCCATAAAGGTCGGCGCCGCCGCAAGTTCCGCGCGCAACTCGGCCCAGCGCCCGGGCGCGCGCGGCGAAAACGGACGCCCCGCGTCTACGCGAAAGTATGTTTCACCCTGCGAGCCGACGATCGGCCCTTCCTCGCCGATTTCAATGAACCCGAGCTGCCACGGTTCGTTGGGCCACCCCTTCACCGTGCCGGTCGTTTCAAAATCGAGTGAAATGAAATTCATAAGTATTCTTACTTACTTCTGACCATTCGGCTTTGCCGGCACTGTGAGCTTGAGCGCGTCGAGGTACGCGCGGTCGATGCGGCATCGCGCGTTCTTGCAGTTCTCGATGTAAGCACGCATCAAGGCACGCGCCTTCTGCTGATCAGGATGATTCTTCTGAATTTCGGCATAGCTGCTGCGGTCGCTCTCGGCGAATTTCACAATCGTCTCCTTCCAGCCTTCAGGGTATGGGAAGTGCAACCATGCGCTACCGCCCGGCGCCTTCAGCGGCCAGAAGGTCCAGCCGATGTTGTACTTTTCCATCGTCTCGCCCATCGCCCGATACCAGACGGGCCAGTTGTGTCCTGTCTCGCCCATCCACATCGGTACGCCCGCCCGGTCACGGAAATCGGCGTGGCGTTTGATCTTCCAGTCTTCGAGATTCTTGTTTCCGAAATCGTAGTGGTGGCAGGTGTACATCATATTCGCATCGAATGTAAAGCCTTCGAAGGGTTTGAAATTCGAGTTCCACTGGGCGCCGCCGAAGATGACGATATGCTTCCGGTCCACCTCGCGGATCGCGCGGGCCGCGCGGGCCTGAACGCGCGCGAGCTGCTTGTTGAGCTCATCCTTGTCCGCCAGGCGGCTTGAAATCGGCTCATTCATCAAATCGTAGCCGAGGACGACGGGTTCATTCGCGTAGCGCTGCGCGATCGCGCGCCAGATCGTGCAATACTGCCGCTGGAAATGTTCGCTCACGAACAGCCACGGATAGCCATGGCTGTCGTCGATGTTGTCGCCGGTCTGTCCGCCCGGACAGTCATGCATGTCAAGAATAAGCCGCAGCCCGTACTTGCGGCACCAGGACACGACGGCATCCATTCGCACGAAACCATCCTGTTTTCCCGTGAGGCCCAGATAGTCTTCATCCGTGAAAAGCTTATAGTGGAACGGCAGACGAACCGTGTTGCAGCCTGTCGCGGCGACGAACGCGAGATCCGCCTCGGTGATGTAGTTGTCCTTGAACGCCTTCCAGAACTTCGCCGTCTCTTCCGGACCCACCAGCTGCTTGAACATCTCATCGATGAAATGCGGCGAATTGCATTTACCGAACTTGAACATGTACCCTTCCGGGTTCAGCCAATGACCGAGATTCGTGCCGCGAATGAAGAACTTCGTACCCTGTTCATCCACAAGATCGTGTCCTTTCACGCGAATGAATCCCCGATCTTCCGCCCCGCGCAGGGAAAACGCCAGCAGCATACACACGAAACCCAGCCAACGATATGCCTTCTTGATCATCTTAAACCTCTTTCTTTCTTCCAAGCATCGTATTCTAGTAAAAATCTATGGTTTTTCAAGTATAAGTGTGGGTCTGTCTAGCGGCGGATTCATCCCATTATGTACGCAGATGCCTTCGGCATACGCAGAATTTGGCGAAATCCGATCCGGCTACGACGCCCGCGCCATAGGCAACTCCATGGCAGTTATTGACAGTCCGTTTGCGCGCGAGGTACGCCGGAACCGGTTTGCGCCAAGATGCAAGTGTCGTCAGCCCCCTTAAGAATCACGCGACCGATTCCACGCTTGCCCAGACGGTAGTCTCCGAAGTTTATGACGAGTCCGAGAGGGATGTCCATGAGCTTCATATAGGAGAGCAACTGTGCTTTGTGCCGGGGCATGTTGATCTTATCTTCGTCAAGCGATTTACACTCGACGATCAGGCACTTGTCAATGAAACAGTCGAGGCGGAGTTTCTCCTCGAAAGTGAAACCTTTGTAGGTGATCGGCACTTCCACTTCCGTAGACGCCTCGTGTCCTCGCACGCGCATCTCCTGCGCGAGGGACATTTTGTAGATGTTCTCGAGAAGACCGATGCCGAAGTGCTTCTGCACTTCGATGGCGGCGTCGATCACTTCGCCAGTGAGAGTTTCAGCTTTCTGATAGAGAGGGTGCATAGGCGTATTTTAGCATATTACAGTTGATGAATCAATTGCTGGCACCTGCATTCGGGGGAGGTTCCATACCGTAAAGGCATCTTTCCCCCAACGCTCAAACTTGCCGAAAACCGTTTGTGGCGTAGCCCTCGCCATAAATGGGGTTCTCTTTTTTGTTAATAAATGGCGACGGGGCGAGGGCGTTGTAGCCACAGCGGTTTTCGCCAAATACTGCGTATGCCGAAGGCATCTGCGTACATAATGAGATGGACAGGCCCACACTAATGCCTGAAGTCTCAATTCTTTTAGGCGAGCAATTCGCGTAGGACATCTCGCATTTCGTCGGCGGCTTGATAGCCGGCGGCGATTGCGGTCGACGCCGTACGGAAATCCAAGGTGAAGATATCGCCCACCGCCGGCTGGATGCACACATCCGGCGCCTGCGCGGCAATCGTACTGCGCGTCACCTCGTTCTCGAATATCTTGATGGTGTTCGTGAGTATATCAAAGAGTTTGAGCGTCTTCTTCTCGCTTCGGTATCCAACCGGACCATGCCGCAGATTGATATCCACCGCAATCACGACGTCTGCACCCATCGCGCGACAGACCGAAATCGGCAGCGGATTGACAAGTCCGCCGTCGACAAGCTGACAGTCGGTGTGCTCGATCGGCATGAAGACGCCCGGAATCGCAAAACTCGCACGGATAGCCTCCATCAAGTCCCCTTTCCGCAGCACGACTTCCTCACCCGTGACGATATTCGTCGCGACCGTCGCAAACGGAATCGGCATTTCCGAAAAATCCTTGAAGGTGATGAACTGCCGCAAAAGTTCCTCGATGCGCTTGCCCCGCAAGAAGCCCGTGATCGGCACATTCACTTCCGCAAAGAGTTTCGCCGCCTTCACCCAGTCGAGTTCCTGTGCCCAGTGGATCGTTTCCTCCACCTTCCCCGAAACGAATATCGCACCCATGATGGAACCGATCGACGTACCCGCCACGCAGTCAATGGGAATCCCCAGTTCCTGCAGGCGTCGCATCACACCCAGATGGGACAATCCACGTGCGCCCCCCGAACCGAGGGCCAAGCCGATCTTCTTACGCTTCTTTTCTGTTTGAAATAAATTCATAGTGTCACTCCATCCTTGAAAATGGCGATGCCGCGAGCATTCTCCACTTCGTTTCGCGCGGGCGTACCCGAGGCGACCGCAAGAACTTTCGCCGCAAAGGCCTCGACATCGTCGTTGCTCATCGCATCCCAGTCGATCCAATGCGGCTTCGCTTTCGCCAGCATCTCATTGGTGGCGATCTTCATCGTGGGAACGACCGTGCCAAACGGCGTACCACGACCTGTCGTGAAAAGAATGAGAGAACATCCCGCCGCCGCCAAGACCGTGGACGCCACCAAATCATTGCCCGGACCCGTCAACAAGGACAGTCCTTTCGTCTTCACGCAGTCGCCATAGCCCAACACATCCACCACGGTGGACTTCCCGCCCTTCTGCACGCATCCAAGCGACTTGTCTTCCAATGTCGTAATACCGCCCGCCTTGTTCCCCGGACTCGGATTCTCACAGCAGGGTTCGCCATGGGATTCGTAGTAGGCCTTGAAGTCGTTGATCATCTTCACGCATTTTTCGAACGTCACGCGGTCGCGGCACCGTCGCATCAGCAGCGTTTCGGCGCCGAACATCTCCGGTACTTCGGTCAGGACCGTCGAACCTCCGCGGGCCACGAGCCAATCGCTGAAACGACCCACGAGCGGATTCGCCGTCAAGCCGGAGAAGCCGTCGCTGCCGCCGCATTTAAGACCCACCACGAGTTCGCTCACCGGAATCTCTTCACGTGTCATCCGCCCCATCTCGGCCAGCAGTTCATCGACCTGCGCACAGCCCTGTGCGAATTCATCTCCTGGATCCTGCGCGCGCAGGACGCGCACGCCTTCCGTTCGCTTCACACGCGGCAGGAATGTTTCAAGTGTGTTGTTTTCACAGCCGAGCGCGACGATCAACACACCGCCTGCATTCGGATGGCAGCAGAGTGCGGCAAGTAAATTCGCCGTCGTCTCATGATCGGTACCCAGCTGGCTGCACCCGTATGGATGCGAAAGTGCAACGCAGACATGCGATCCCTTTGCATTCCCGTATGCGGCCAGGCGTTCACAGAGGGCGTTCACACACCCGACCGTGGGGACAATCCAGAGTTCATTCCGAATCCCGACACGTCCGTCGGCTCGACGGAATCCCTGGAATGTCGGAATCGTCGCCGGACGCGGCTGCTCGATTCCTTCGGACCCGTTCCACGTGTAGGATTCCTGTCCGCCGAGATTCGTAGTACAATTGTGCGTATGCACATGTTCACCGGCCGCGATCGCACACGTGGCGTGTCCGATCGGCATTCCATACTTGATGATATTCGCGCCGGCGGCGATTGCCACGCGTGCATATTTGTGTCCGTCGCTGCGAACCTCGACATTGTCTTTCGGATCAATAACCATTTGAATCTCCTTCGCATGCATCAATAATTTAGAGATCGGCCAGAGAGAGGCCGGCGAGTTTCCGGAGCGCACTGCGTTTTTCCGGATACTTGGCAAAGAGCGCTTCGCATTTCGTACGCAGCACGTCGGCATTCAAATCTCGTGCGTTCGCCTTGACCTCGACGAGATCGAACTTCTTTTCCTTTGTATCTTCGACCACAAGTTCGATTTCGTTCAATCCCTTGCGATCCCACCAGCCCCCGAGGCAAACGGTGTTGGACGTTTCCGCAAACTTCCAACGGAAATACTGCTCAAGGGACAATGCCGCGAACGAGTCGAATTCTTTCAAAACGAGACTTCGCAGGTCGTCCCAACGGCCGAGTTCGATCCAGCTGCGGTGCTGGAATACGAAACGAAACCAGAAACGAATGAAACAGTCGTCGATGACATACCGTGTGTTACGCGATTTCTCCGGGTCCGAATAGGGAACCGTCCGACGGATGAGTCCATGGTCGTTTTCAAGACGCGCCAAATACGTTCCCACGTCCGAACCAACCGAATTGGACAGCTCACCGAAGGTCTTTCGTCCGGACGCCACCTCGGAAAGAATGGAAAAGAACGTCGCATACTCGGTTCCGAATTCCTCGGAGAGAATACCGCGTCCTTCATCGAGGAACGGTGAATCCGGTACAAGGAACGCTTCAACCATCGCCTTTCGATCGAAGGCACGGGCATCCATAAAGTATTGCACATATCGGGCCACACCGCCGGTCAGCGTCCAGAGGGTCCACAAGTCGGCCGGTTTGTACTTCCGCTTGTAAGAAGCAAAAATCTTTTTCAGCAGATCGGTACTGAACGGTTTGACATCCAAATGGACAAGCGCACGCTTTCCCAGTTTCGCATTCGGTGCAAAGAACACTTTCTTCATCAGACGGTTGACGCTTCCGCAGACGACGAGGTTCAACTTCGACTTGCCAAGCCCTTCCTCCCAGACGGCTTTCAATTCACCGAAGATCTTCGTGTTGATTCGATCCAGGTCCTGAAACTCGTCGAGGACCACGGTGAGAGGATGCGTTTCCGCCGCTTTTGCAATGGCCTTGAAAAGATCGACGAACCGAGCGGTCTCCGCCGGAATCTCCACATCCGCCGCCGCGAGATCTGCGCGCAGCGAATGGCAAAGCGTACGTTCGTTCTGCCGCGTGATGAGCAGATAGACAAACGGATCCTTGCCGTCGTTCAACGCCTTTTTGACAAGGGACGTTTTGCCGACACGGCGACGTCCGGTAATAACCGTGAACTTCGCCGTCTCGTGCGACTGCTTGCGGATCTGCTGCAGTTCCTTTATTTCCTGTTCGCGTCCAAAGAATTTCATCATCGTCTCTTCCTCACCGACTCGTTAGCAACTCTGTTGTTAGTAACTTCGTTGTTACTGACTCTGTTGTCACTCACTTCATAGTTACTGACTTTGTTGTTACTAACTTCGTTGTTAGAAATGAGAGAATTATAACACTTCCGGGAAAGGAGGGCAAGTACAAGTTTGAGGGAGGCAAAAAAAACGATCTCCTCCGGCGAACACCGCCGAATCGAGTCGTTTGAAAAACCAAAATGCGAGACCCCAGTAAAATAAGGGGAAAACGAATTTAAACCCCATTAAAAAAACATGGAGCTAGGTTGAACGCCCCTTGGGTGGAGGGGGCCTACCGGGTGGGGTAGAAGTCG
>JAZUGW010000190.1:0-30445 GCA_045641465.1 Kiritimatiellia bacterium
GCGAAAAGTCAAGCGGAATCGTCGAAAAAAGTCAAAATACTCTAAACGGGCCGGGACGGCTCGCCGCCGTCCCAGCCCGCCCGGCAAGGGCCGCAACCTACGGCCTACTTGCGCGAAGAATTAGGGATTTGTAATCCGTGAACAACTAAAACAAACGGATTAACGGATGATGAAGGTGAGACCGGCCGGATGCGGGTTGCGCAAGACGAGCTTGCCGCCCACAACGGCGGCGGACCAGCCTTCGAGTTCTTCGCCGTCCGGACCCGTCGCGCGCACCTCGATCGCCGCCGCGTCGGCCGCCGTCAACGAGAACGCCGAGCCCATCCGGTAGGACGTGCTGATCGGCTTCGCATCAGGGAACTGGGCCTCGATCGTCTTCAAGCCCGCAAGGAAGTCGCCGTTCACAACCGACGCCGTATCGACCACTTCCGTGAGGCGGGCCGCCGCGCCGCCGCCCACCACGCGCCAGGCATTCGCCTCGCCTGTGAAGGCAAACGCGCCGTCCAACGCGCCCGCACCTGCGAGCGTACCGTAGATCGGACACGGATCCGGCGACGTGCTGTCGTTCGCCAGCGACGCTCCGGCACCGAGCTTCACCACGCCGCCAAGACCCGCCGGATACCACTTCTGCGAATCAAAGACGTTCGCCGCGATGCGGAAGTTGTCCTCGATGAACGCAAGCTTCTGCGTGCTGTTCGCCGGCGTCATCAGCACGGCGCACGAGACGCCGTTGTCGTCCGTCAGCATACCGCCGTAGCCCGTGCCCGCCGCCGTGGAGCCGTCCATCGTATCGAAGCGGAACGCATGCCAGCCGACCGACAGCGTCGCCGTGCCCGAAACTGGTACATTGTACGCGGCCGTCTGGACGACCTTCGTGCCGTCGATGTAGATGGTGATTCGGTCGTCGTACTGGCCGGTGATCGTCCAGGTGCCTTCGTTTTCGGCCGGCACGTAGAACGCACCCTCGAGACGCATGTTCGTGCCGCACCAGGTGGCATTACCAGCCTTGGCATTGAACGTCTTCAGGCTCGTCACCACCGTGTCGTTCGTCAGGTAGATGAGATCGTCGTTCATATAGGTATTCAGATTGCCCGACCCCAACGCGCCCAGCACGCGCAAGCGCGCACCCGTACGCCAGCCGGCCCCTTGCGGGGCGCGCATCTTGAGGTTGTGCGAGTCGAAACGCGTGAAGAACTTCGGATTCGTCACACCCGCAACATCCTTCTCCGTCGAGAAGCCGAGCGCCATGCCGGCCGCCTTCCACTCGGCCACGGTCGGTCCACGCGCCCCCGTGCCGTCGCGCGTGTAGAGCGTGAAGTCGTGCCAGCCCTCCGAAAGGTCCGCCTGACCGACCCCCTGCGCACTCGCGCTCGCCACTTCGATCGCCGTCACGCCGTCGATGTCAAGCGCAAGGCCGTCGTCGTAGGCGCCGGCGAAATACCAGGTACCCGCCTGGGCGGCGCTCACGTAGAACTGGCCCTTGTAGACGCAGAACACGCTGTTGCCCATCGGCTTTTCGGCCTCCGTCGCGAATGTCCGATGGACCTCGTCGATCGTGTTCACGAGGAACGGCAGATTGTTCGGGAAGGTCCGCAGCGCGGCAAAGTTCGAGAACTGGTCGAGGTTGAAGAACCCGCACGCGAAGAGCGCCTCGCCTGCGATGTTGATGTTCGCCTGCGCCCCCGCTTCGAGCTCGAGACCGCCCGCGAAGCCGGCCGCGCCCGAGAGGTCTGCCGTCACATTCGCGCCGACGGTCCACTTGCCCTCGGGGATGGACTGGCGGAAGCGGTCCGACTTGAACGTACCGGTTCCGCGAATCGCCACGTCGCTCGCGCCCATCAGCGGCGCGTTCCACGCGATCGTGTGCTCGTTCGGGTCGATCGTGAAGGTTCCCTTGTCCGTCGGCGATTCGCCGAATGCCGCCGAAATGTAAGTGTGGCGCGTCTGGGTGTCGGCGGCCGCGCACAGCAGACCGTTCTTGAGGTCGGCGTGCGGATGCAGCCAATTCAGCCACGACGTGTAGAAGCCGCGCCCGCCGAGGTTGATCGTACCGCCCGTCTGGCGATAGCGTTCGTCATGCGCCTTACCCCACTTGGCCCGCAGGCTGTTGCGATGGCGGATGTCCATGCCGTAGGAATTGAACACGCCGTCTTCGACTTCAAGATAGGCATAGGCAAGGTCCACGCCCACGAGCACGATACCATCTGCGGCATTGAGCGTACCGCCCGTCACCTTCACCCGAGAGGGTTTAAGGGTCGTATCGTCCGTCTTGACGCCGCGGCCGAACTGGAAACCGTTGCTGCCCGCCGGGGGCGTCCAGTTGAAGGTACCGCCCTGTGCGATTTCAAGATAGGTCTCACCCGGCGAGGTCGTCTCGTTTGCAATGTAGACGAGACCCGGCACCGTCATCGTCGCCCCCTCGCCGATCACGAGCTTGCCCGGACGCGAATAGCGGCCCAGATAGAAGTCCTGCGGCAGCGTCCACGTGGCGTTCTTCAAGGTAAGAACGGCCGCTTCATTGAAGCTGTCGAGATCAACCGAAGTGGTATTCGCCACGACGGCATCGAACACGCTGTTCGAAACCGTCGTCGACACCATCGGCATGAAGCGCGTGTTGCCGATGGTACCAATCGGCGTCACCGAGCCGAACGTCGGCAGACCAAACTTCAAATTCGTGTTCTCGTCGCCGAACATGAACGGACCCACACCCGAGATGGTGATGTTCGCCTCCGGCGCATTGATGGCACCGGTGAACCATGTGTGGCTGCCCGTCGTCTGGAATGTGCCACCCGTCATCGCCGTGCCGCGATAATAGACGTTGCCGCCCGGATTCACCACGGTGCCGCCGTTGAAGAAGGCCGCATTGAAGACGATGTTGTAATTGTGGCTCGAGAACGTCAGCGTGGCACCTGAACCGACCGTGAAATCGGAATTCACCGTGCCCGCCCCGTTCGCACGCGACAGCTGCACCGATGCGCCGTCGGCAATCGTGATCGGCACTTCCGGCGGCACCGTCGCCGAGCAAAGCGCCAGCACGGTATTGTCCACGAATTGGACGCCATTGGTGATGACACCAGTAATATTCCCCTCGAACTGGATCTTGCCCACAACGGCCAGCGAGTCCAGCTCGAAATGAACCGTGTGGAAGTTGAAGCCATAGTTGTAGGCCGGCGACTTCACCGTCAGCTGGTAGGGACCTTCCACGATGAGATCCGTATTCGCCGAACCATCGATAGCACGCACGGACAGATGATAGCCACCGACCGATGCGTCGCCCGTGAGGACGAGATGACTGAAGAAAGAGCCCCAGCTGACGTCCTGCGCCGAGTTGTAGAGCGCGCCCTGTCCGTCGGGTCCGTCGCCTTCAAAGAAGATCGTGTACTTGTGTACCGCCTCAGCCACGGCGAGATCTGCCTTGCCCGTACCGGCGGCGTTGACGTCGAGCCGTGCGCCGTTCTTCACCACGAGCGAATAGGGACCGTCTTCCGACGTCCGGAGGATCGACATGTCGGTCGTGCGTTCATCAAGACGCAACGTGCCTTCGTCGATCTCGACGTCGCCCGCCGTGAGGAGTCCCGCCGCATGGAGGCCCAAGAGACCCGTACCTGTTTTCTTCAACAGCGTCGCCGCCGTCGTCACCGTGTTCGTCAAGATGATGTTGCCCGAGGTGCAGATCTCGAACGTCCGACCCGACACGCCGATCATCATCGGCTGCTGGAACACCTGCGCCTGGCCCGAGAGGTTCGTGATCGCCCCCGTGACGCGCAAGGCGTCCGTACCCACATGCGTGTAGGCACCTGCGCCCGCCTCGATGATGACACCGCCGAGCGCAAGGCCCGCGAGGTCGAAGGATGTCGTACCGCCTGTCGTCGCCGCGAACACCGCCGTGTCGCCGTTCTGCGGCACTTCGCCGCCTTCCCAGTTGTCGCCCGTGGACCAAAGTCCGCCGTCGTTCGCAGCACCTGTCCACACGACGCGCTTCTTCTCGCGCGTGGAACGTCCGACCACCAGCGTACCCTCCACGACGCTCAGTTCGGCATCGATGCCGTTCACGACGAACTTGTCGAGGTCCGCCGCCGTCACACCGCCCGCGAGGACCGTGTACGTATGGCCCGCCGCAATCTCCGCAATCTCGATCGGCGACACGACGATCAGAATCGGATTGACCGCCGAGGCATTCTCGATCGTCAGGTGCGTCGGCACGAACTGGTCGCAGCCCGCCTCGCCGAGGTCGACCGCGAGACGCGAACCACCCGCCAGCGTCAGGTTCTGCAGCGTACGCGTCTCGAAGCCGCCGTTCTCCAGCGACAGCGTCGCACCCGCCGCAAGACGCACCTCGCCCGCCGCCAATTCAGCCGCCGCCACGTTGACCGCACCATCCTCGACCGTCAGCATACCCGTTGCCGTGTTCGCGACCGGGAATGTCAGCGTACCCTTGCCGCGCTTGACGAAATCATAGGCGACGCCACCAGCCGCATCCTGCACCTTCGCACACCAGGCAGCATTGTGTCCTTCCGTATCGGCAATGACCGCGTGCCCTTCGGCCACCGTCAACGTTCCCTGCGAGAGCCAGGTGGACGTATCGGTCTGCGGCGCAAGCGTACCGCCCGCGAGCAGAAACGTCGAAGTCGAACTCGAGGACACCTGGTTGTTCAGGATGTCGCCACGCACGACACCGCCGCTCAAAGTGAACAGCAACGTCGAGTTGTTGTAGCCCGACGTCAGGAACGACATATTGCCCCGAACGTCGAACTCGCCACCCGCGACTTCGAGCTCGGCAGAGGAGTTGTGACTCAAGACCAGCTGGGCATTGCGCATGGACATCTTACCCCCCGTCATCGTGAAGTGATGCTTCGACCGCCCCGCGATGTTCGAGTTGAAGTCCCCCGTCAATGTCACCGTACCTGCGGAGACGTTCACCCACGATTCGGCATCCGACGACCACCCGCACTGGATACAGTCGGCAAGATTGATCGTTCCACCCGTGATGTCAAGGCGGCAGTGGCTGTTCTGGCCGGCGTTACTGGTACCGTTGACATAGATGTTTCTGATCGTGTAGGTGCCTCGGCGGATTTCCAGCCAGGCCGACATGTTGTGCGCATGGGCCAAGTAGACATACTTGCTGTTGTCGTTGAACCCGCACGTGTCGCTGGAGGCATCGAACACGACCGGCGTCTCGAGTCCGTTCCGCACGTAGGTCGCGAGCCCCGGGCTCGTGATGGCGTCGTCGAAGAGGACCGTGCCCGAATAGGGATACATGATCGTCCCGTCACCCGTCGTGGGCACATGTCCACGCGACCAGTTGAGCGTACTTGAATAGCGATCGTTCGGACGCGCGCTCGCCTGCAGCCAATAGTTGTTCTTCGTCGGCTCCCACTTGCGCAAACGCAGAATGACACGCGTCGCGGTCACGACGATCTGCGCCTGGTAGACGGTATCCGCCCACGCCGTCGACGAATCGAGCACAAAGGCGTTTTCACTCGCGAGATCGAGCGAGCCCGCTTCAATCAACGTGTAGTCGGCCTCCGTCAGCGACAGCGAAGTCGGCAACGACACCGTGACCTGTCCGTTCACGCGCAGAGCCCCCTTCACCTTCAGCGTATAGGGCGTGCCCAGCACAACATCCGCCTTAAACGTCGTTCCAACGGCAAGCTCGGCATCACCGTCCACATAGCTCTCATGCGGCACCTCGACCTGCCCCGAGAGACGCGTCACGCCGTCACCGCCCAGCGACCATCCCGCCACCGGTTCAGAACGGAACGACACGTCGTCGATCACCACGGCGCGGTCCGCCGCATCCGGATGCTGGTGGATGAACGCGATGCCCGCATCGGCCAACCCCTGCGGCAGCACGACGACGGGATGGACGTTCGTAAAGACCGTGTTATTCACAATGAAGGACTTATAGACATACGCCGTTTCGCCGGCGCTCGTGAGGTCCGCCTCGATCGCCGAACCGGCATGACTCGGACGCCCGGCGACATTGAACGAAAGGCGGTAGACGCCCATCGGCACCGACAGGCCAAAATCCTGCCGAAGCGCAGTTCGCGGTCCTTGGAAATAGAGCGAGTAGTAACCGCCGTTCGTCTGACCCGCCGCAAGCCACGTTCCCTGCGCGGCCGAAATGCCCATACCGGCCGCCGTTGTGGGATCGGCATCGCACACCCACCACGGAAGCGCAAACCCCGGGTAATTCGAATAGCCATAGGTTTCAGTCGACGCACCGAAGCTCGCACCCGGCAGATCGAACGAACCGTTCACCACGTATTCAGTCGGCTCTTCCACACGTGCGACCGTCAACGTCACGGCCGTTTCGCTCACCGTTAACGTCCGCACGAAGTTGTCCGTCTGCACCGACTCATCCAACGTGACCGTCGCACCGTCCGCCAGCACAATCGCACTCGCCGAACACAGCGTATACGTACCCGGCGCTGTACCATACGCCACCAGCTTCGTCGCACCCGAGAAGGTAATCGTTCCCGTCATGGACAAAGTCGAACACGGCGCCGTCCACACGAGACGCGCATCAGCGGGAAATTCAAGGTCGCCCTCTTCAACGCGCTGCACCGAGACGGCATCGAACACATTCGCCTGGTCGCCCTTGTTGCCCTTCCCATTGCCCTTCGATTCGAACTGAAGGCGATAGGAACCGGCTTCGGTGAGAACCACCTCGGCAGACTCCGACATCAGCGCCGTACTCGTCGAACGCAGCTGCGCGATGACATTCGTACCGAAGGTCACCGTCGTATCCTGCTCTGTACAACCTGGACGCGCCGTCCAGTTGAACGCCACGCGGTATTTGCCGGGTACGGACACACCGATGCCCTGATAGGCCCGCGCAGGATTCGCCGTATCGGCTGTCTGCAGGAAAAGCGCGTAATTCCCCACGGCAAGGCCACTGGCCATCCATGTACCCATGGGCTTGCCGAGGCCGACCCTGTTCGTCGGTTCCACCGTCCAGTTCGGGTTGCTGTATTTTGACGAACCCGCATTCGCGTACGCACCCCAAGTGGTGTACGTCGCGAATCCCGCTTCGAAGTCGCCGTTCCGCACCAGTTCCTCGCCGGCGAACGACACGCCGGCACACATGGCCAATCCGACCACCAACCACTTTTGAATGTCCATACCAACTGCTCCTTTCAAATTACCGTAACTATTATTGCAAAAACGCAACCGCAACGCAAGAAAAACCTCAAAACCGAAAAAATCAAACACCATCCCCTCCACACATTCAAACATTCCAAACACTCGAACATTCGAACAATCGAACAATCCGAACAATCGAACAATCGAACAATCGAACATTCGAACAATCCGAACAATCGAACAATCCGAACAATCGAACAATGGAACCGCTGGACTACCGCAAGATGATCGAGAGGCCCCGTTCCCAGGTGAGACCTTCCTCACGTTTCACGAGCGAGCCTCTCTCCCTGGATCCCTTCACGAAGTGGAGCGATTCCCAGAGGTCGGGGTCGATGCCGTCCGAGGTCATCACCAAGGGATTTTTCAGGGATTCCGGCGGAATGACCGTGATCGTCGCTCCTTCCGCGAAGGTGAGATTGTTGCATTTATTCAATGAACTGTCCGGCACGACCGACCACGTGTCCGTCTTCGCCGCCAGATTCAGCGTGGCGCCGTCCTGCAGGACGCAATTGCGATGGTAGCCCTTTGAGGCTGTGGGCGTGAAGACGCCGTTCACGAGGACATTTCCATCGCCTTCGGCGTAATTCGAATTGTAGATGAGTTCCAGATTGTTCACCTGGATGTCGAAGTCGATCTGCAACGCGCTGCGCAGTTTCAGTTCGACCGAACGCAAATCGCGTACGGCGCTTCGGTTGGCGAACCAACCGCCCATGGTCGTCGTCTCCAGTACGCCGTTGACCATCGTGCAGGTACCGTCCAAGTAGAAGTACCCATACCCCGTCGTTTTCTTGCCGTCGCGTTTGTCGGCTGCCGCGGCGAGATACAGCGTATGGCCGCCCAAGTCGATGGCACCACGCCGGACGACGAGGTTGAGCGGGGTCTCCAGATAGGAATCGGCCAACAGCGTAACGGGCCCGATCTCCGCATCGGAGTAGTCCGCGCCGTTGAAGCTCCAGTTCCCCAGGCGTCCGCCGTTGAGTTCAAACGGATAGGCGTCCAGCCCCTTCGTACCCGAAAGGTTCAGTTCCGCCCCCGCTTCGATCCGGACAATCGATCCCGGCAGACCCAGCACCTGCTGGTCGACCGAGAATTTCGTCGCGTCGTTGAACAACGCGAATAAACCATCCTTCACATCAGTACCGCCGAAGTAGGTCTGGCCCTTCATCGCCGCGACGAACGTGCCCGCGCCCTCCTTGACAAGCTTGAGCGAACCCGTAAGCGCCACCCCGTCGTTCACGACCTCGTCGGCACAGACCACATGCAATTCGCCGCCGGTCGCACCAAGGTTCAGCATCCCCGTCGCCGTGCCCGCCGTGAACACGCCCGAACCGGCGTTTCCATAGAACTCGCTTTCCGTGTTGAGGTGCGCAAGGTCGAGCAGACCGACCGCGCCGTCGGACAACCGCCGTGCTGGCACGAAGTGGCGGAAGACATTTCCCTGCCCGTCGTCGATCTTGCACGAGTAGAGCCGCATCTGGATGGGATCGCCCAACACCCCGGCCTTTGAATAGCCGAACAGGAAGAGACTTCCGCTCGAATAGGAATGCGGAATATTCGACGAGGTCTTGAGCACGTCGCCCATGGTCAGGTCCTTCAGTTCCTGGAATCCATCAAGGAACGTGCTTCGGAAGTGCAACCGTCCCGTACGGATGGTGCTCTTCGAGAGCTGCCCTCCAGTCGAGTAGCTCCACCCCAAGTAATACGACAGCGGGAAGAAATTGTTATCACCCACGCGACTAGAGGTGTTTCGATACCCGATCACGCCCGTGTCGTCAACCTCATCCAGCTTCTCGAAATCAAACTCGCAGACCATCGGCGTCTTCGGCACCACGCCCGTATCGATGTACTGTTTTCGATCGGACTGCGAGGCGATCGATTCCAGCAGCTGGTAGGCCTTGCCGTTTGAATCGGTGATCTCCGCCGCGCCGGCAGCCGCGAGCTGCGAGACCGTGAGGGTGTGGCCTTTCAAGTCAAGCTTGCCCGCAATCGGCAAGGTCAGTCCGCGCCAGTCGCGGTCCGCCGTCATCGCCCCGGAGAGGACCACGCACTTGGCCGCGAACAGCGGCGTCCCCGCCGGGATGTCCGGCAGGTTGGCACCTTCGACATACACGGTCGAGTGCCCGTCCGGTACGCCCGTCATCGCCTGTCCCAAACCGTTCACGCACGACCAGTTTTCGGTGTTGGCAAAATCGCCATCGTTCGCCGTCCCGGTCCAGGTGGCTTCGAGAACGCGGCGGGCGATCTCAAGCACAAGCTGCCCTTCGCGGATTTTGAGTTCGCTGTCGATCAACTTGCCGTCGGGGGCGCGTACCGTCAATGCGGGCAGCGTCTCCGTCGTCAACCCCAGGGCAGGAGAAATCTCCAGCGTCGTAGGATTCTCACCGGCGTAGATGACGTCAATCGTCTGAAGCGACATGAGAGCCGCAGCGTTCACCTCGGACAAGGTGGCTTTCTTCGTCCAGCCCGAATCGTTTGCCATCATCGTCCAGCGCGCATCCGCCCCGCCAAAGGCGAAACCCGCGCCGGTCACCGTGCCGTCACCCGAAAGCGACTCCACCGGGATGGACGCGGCGGGAGCGCTGAACGTCGCGCCGTCGGCGACATCCAGCACCGCAAGCGAGATTCCCTGCGAGGCCGTGAACACGCCATTCGAAACGTACAACAGGACGGAGGTCGACACCGTGTCCCCGTCGCCAACCCACGTCAACGCACCTGCGCCCTCCTTCACCAACGGGACCGCCCCCGTGAATGTCACGGACGTACTCTCAGCCATCTGCCCGGGTGCCACCACCACACGCAGTTCACTCGCGGTGGCACCGCTGTGGTAGTGCGCATTCGTGACCGGTCCGGACACGAATTCCCCCGTGCCGGCGTTTTTGTAGAACTCGTTCTCCTCGCCGAGATGCGCGAGATCGAGCAACCCCACCGCACCGTCCGACAGCCGCCGCGCCGGCACGTAGTTACGGAAGACCGTTCCCTGCCCGTCATCGAGCTTGCACGAAAAGAGCCGCATCCGCATGGGATCGCCCAGCACCCCGGCCTTCGAATAGCCGAACAGGAAGAGACTGCCGCTCTCATAGGAATGCGGCGTGCCCGTCTTGATCCAGAGCGTGTCCCCCGCATCAAGGTCCTTCAACTCCTGGAGGTCATCCAGGAACGAACTGCGGAGGTGCACACGTCCCGTTCGAACGACACCCGGACCATCAAGCATACGGGGGCCGATCGTGAAACGCCACCCACCGTAATAGGACAACAGGAAAAAGTTGTTGTCATCTACAACCGCATCGGTGCTTCGATACCCCATGACGCCGACATCGTACGTCGAATCCAGCTTCTCCAGATCGAACTCGCCGACCAGCGGCGTCTTCGGCACCACGCCCGTATCGATGTACTGTTTTTTGTCAGACTGCGAGGCTATCCATTCCAGCAGTTCGTAGTTGGTCGTATCGGTGATTGCCGCGGTCGAGGTCCCCACAAGCTGTGAAACCGTCAACTTGTGTCCCTTCAGATCGAGCTTGCCCACGAGCGGCGCGACAATGCCGCTCCAGTCGCAGTCCGCGCCCAACGTGGCGGGCAAAATGACCTCAAGGGCCGAAAAAGCCGCACCGACGGGGAAACTCGCGGCACAGCCGTCCGGCAGCAGCACCTGCATCTCGGCCGTGGGCAGTCCATTTTCGATCACCTCGCCGTTGCTGCGACGGCAGATCCAGCTGGCCGGATCGTCCGCGCGGCCCGTCGAACCGCCGATCCATTCCGCAGTGGGCGGCAGCGACGTATCGTAGGCGACTTCAACCGAGATATCCGTCCCCGTGACCGTCGACGTACACAGATAACCGGCGTGCAGATGGTCCACCGTCACCGAAGCGCCGTCGGCCAGCACGATTTCATCGGCATGGGCGAGGGCATAGGTACCCGGAACCGCATCCTCTGGAAGCGTAAACGTCACCGCGCCCTTCACCGTGATTTTCTTCCCGGACGCCGTGAGCACAACGGATTCCGCCGTCGGAACCGACGACAGCGTCACATGTGCCCCGGGGGCGAATTCTACATCGAAGTCGTTGAAAACCTGGCCGGGCGTCAACGTCGCCTCGTTGGCGTAGAGGTGGCACAGTACGCCGTCGTCGCCCACGCCCCAGCCCGTCGGCAGAACCGTGTTGACGTCGGCCGTCACACCGAAGAAGCGCACCTGGTCCAGAGCGGCGTTGATTTTAAGCTCTTCCTGCGACAATATCCGACTGTAGAGCCGGATCGCCCAGATGTCACCGCCGAAGTACCGTTCACGGGTTGTCCCCGATCCGCTGTTCCGGCAGCCGAGCAGCGTTCCGCCGCCGGCATTGCCGCCCACGCTGTCCTCTGCACCGATCATAAGCAGTTTACCATCGCCGTAGACGGAGAAATCCGCATCGGCACTGCTCGTGTAGACCGCCGCCACCGTCGTCGATTTATTATAAGCCACCTGGTAGGTCTTGGTTTTGTTATTGCGGAACTGGAATTCGATATTGTTCTTACCCCCCGGCACATTGAAGGCGACGTTGGCCGTCGACTTCAGAATGGTCTTGGAAAACGTCTTGGGAACGCTGAGTGCCGTTTCAAACACGCCCAGCGAAGCGACCACGCCAAATGTGGCGTCAGTATCGTCTCCCGACAAGAATCCGTAGGCGCTCTTGGCGTCGAAATGCAGGGTTTTACCATTTTGCCATACTGTGTTGTAGAGCGAGAACGGCCGACCGTTCACACGGTCGATCCACGCCGTGGCAGCAGAATCGTGCGTTCCCGTACCCGCGTTGTCGATACCATCCCACTGGGCAATGAGCCCATTTTGAATATACGTCGACGCCGTCACCCGCGAATTATCGGCCAGAACCGTCAATCCCAATCCAACCGTCGCCACCTGCAACCAGAACCTGATCTTCATCCTCGTATTCCTTTTTTCGCACTGTAATCGTAAACCAAGAAAAATCAATCGCCACGTCCCCCGGACGAAGGGTAGATAGACTGGCTTGCCAATTTGATTACAAACCCTTTGGACGGTACCAGATTCTCGTACTGCGCCTTGAGCGACGGACATCTGCCCCTCACCTGAACACCCTGCACACGGTCGGCGCCGGCGATCGGCAACCAATCCGAAACGAAATCGTCCGCCCGATACCGCACCCGCGTTTCCGCGTCCACAGTGGCGAACTCGATCGACACCGCCACAGGTCCATTCACCTTCGCCTTCGAGCCGGACAAACGCCGCCACACATTCGTGTCCGCAGATCCCTTCGCGAGTACCCAGTAGTTCGTCGCGCGTCCTTCCCACACCGCCGTCATCGCCGCCACCGCGTCCGTTCCCACGAGCGGAGGTTCGATGAGCGGCAGGAACTCCATCGTCGCCGACACCATCACATTCGTCTGTGCGGTCTCCACCGGACGCGTCGCGTCGAAATCAAGAAGCCCCGTCTCAAGCCTGGGCGCCACCGCTCCCGCCGCAAAGGTCCCGTCCTGCGGATTGCGCCATGTCCCGCCAAAGCGCGAAACCGCCTGCGGCCACCCTTCGGCGACACCGGCGTCAAACCAGTCCGCCACCGCCCCCGTGCGGCGCGGCGTCCACGACGATTGCGGCGCCTTCGGCAATCCCATCGCCGCGAGGATCGTATCCCGGTAGATGCGCGACGAAAAGTCGTTGCAGTGGTTGATGTCGTTGCCGGTCATATCGCGGAAACGCTTACGGTCCAACACCGACACGTACATCGTCGTGACATTCGCACATCCAATGCGTGCAAACCCGTTCCGATGGCAGTTCTCGACGAGCGCAATCAGCGCCGCCTCATAGCCGGCATAGAGCGTGCGCCGTCCCGCGAAAGTCGTCGCCTCGGGATTCGGCACCATCGGCGGCACGAGCAGCACCGACGTATTCGGCAGCGCCGCGTGGATCGCATTCACCATCCGCTCCGTCTTCGCGGCATAGTCGCTTGCGGCCAACGTGTCATTCATGCCAAAGGCGATGAGCACGAAATCCGGATGGTAGTCGATGACCCGCGTCTGCACGTTGTCGACACCCCATTGGGTGTTCATCCCGCCCACAGCCGTGTTGACATACCGCAGTTTCTCGTTACCCGTCGCGGCGCGAAGGCCGTTGTTCACCTGCTCGGGCCAGCTCGGCAGATACGGCGCAAATCCAAGGATTCCGGACGCGTTGCCGCCGGCCGTGATCGAATCGCCGTAGTAGACCGCCGTCATGCCGCCCGCGGCTTCGGCAAGTTCGGTCAGGAACGGCGCGAAGGCAACAGACTCGTCGCGCGGCACCGGCCCCGTCCACTCGTCGGCGTGCCGGTAGGTCACGCACACCTGGTGCAGCGAAATCGAACTATCCTCGGCCCAGTAGACGTAGGCCTTGCCGGGCAGATTGCAGGCGAAACGTCCGGTCGACGGATACCACTCCGCCTCGGTGAAAAACGGCAGACGGGTATTCGCCGTAGGCCGGAGCCGACGAGTGGCGCGATCGAAGGTCCAATCCACCCCTTCCCGGTATTCGGTCTGGAGGTCGAAGCTCTTGACCGAAAGGATCTCCTCCGCCGCATACATCAGCGGCGCCGCATCGTCCGTCCCCATGAAGAGGACGGTTTCGTTCGTCATCACGCTGCCCGTGAAAACCGCCGGCACGCGCGGATCAAAGACATCCGCGCCCGCCGCCCAACCGATCAGCACGACCCCGAGCGCAAACCATTTCATCGCGCTCATCTCAGGATAATCACAACGCCGCCCGTGGCGTAGAGTCCATTGTCCGTCACATAGAGGGAACGACCGAGCGCACGCGACTCGTCATCCAGCTTGAAGGTCACGTCCGTCGGCGCATTACCCTCGCCCCAGTTCACGATCTGGCCCGCCCAGACGCGGCGCCCGTGGACGTCGATCGTCACCGTCGCCCCTTCGGCAAAAGTCACGCGCGTGATGCCGTCGGTAAAGGCGGACTGAGTGGACCACACGCCTTCGTGCGCAGTCAAATCGAGCGTGGACCCGTTCTGCAGCGTACAGCCGTAGAAGTAATCCGTCGCCGGCGTGAAGCGTCCGTACACATTCATCGCCCCCGCGCCGGCATTGCGGTCCACCGTACAGGCGGCATAGTAGTCGCCCACGTCGACCTGCTTATCCAGGCACATCGACGTCGCCACCCGCAGTTCCGCCGTACGGGCGTCGATCGGACTGTACGCATGGAAGTTGCCGCCCCCGATCAAGGACAGCGTGCCATTCGTCACAATCGCCTGATTCTGGAAGAACAATTCGCTTTGGTCATGCGTATCGACGGTGAGGACATGTCCCCCCAGTTGCAAGTTGATCGGCGGTATGTCAAAGCAGGTCAAATTCCGAATGGCGTCAAACGTGGAATCCGCCGTGAGGGTGACGGTACCGAAACTTCCTTCCTTGAAGCCCTGGTTTCGTCCGCTGTTGCGCACCGTACCGCCGGCAAGGACGACATGGAAGTATCGATAGTTGCAATTGCCCCTGATATCGAACACGGCACCCGGCTCAACGATGATTTCGGACTTCGGTTCCACATAGTCGCCTGCCATCGGGCCCAGATAACAGTTTTCGGCCCCGAAATCGCCGGAGAATCCACCATACGGCAGTCCCAGTTCGCCGGCCTTGATTCGCGTACCGCCACCGTAGGTCTGCCCTTCCTTCATGACCATCAGCGATCCCGCGCCTTCCTTGACAAGCGTGAGCGATCCATTCAGCGCGAGACCAGCATTGACGCGGGCCTGGCCCTCCGGCACCACCACGTGCAAGCTGCCCAGACGGCTCGCCGCAGACGAGACCACCGGCCCCGCCACCAAGCCCACACCGGTATTCGAGTTGTAGACACGACCGCTCACGGCGTCAAACAATCCCACCTCTCCGGTCTGCGGATTGCGCACAGGCGTGAAATCGCGCGCCACCTTGCCGGACTTGGTGATCTTGAGCGAATAGAGGCGGAACGCCCCGGCTCGGGAGAGGTCCTCCGCCTGGGAGAATAGCGCCATCTGGGAGTTGTCGGAATTGGTCAACACCACAGGCGTACTGCCAATCTGCGCCCCCGTCGCGGCATTCACCACCGTGAACGCGCCATTCGGCGAAGTCGTCGGCGTCACCGTCACATGATAGCGCGTATCAATGACAGACGGGACGTATTGCCCATTACTGAAGAAGTAGAACTTGCCACTTTCGAGGAACATCAGATACCGGTTCGAGGTCCAGGACTTGCAGCCGAGAACCGTACAGGTCTTGGCGGCGCTCGCACTGTTGAACATCAAGTCCAGTTCCACGGCGGTGTCAGGTCCAGGCGTGATGCCCGTGAGCACGCGCTGCTTGCCGGTGCACTCGACATACTCGAGACGGTCGAAACAATCATTGGAATCGGTGATTGACCCGACGCCTTCGAGCGCGGCGACGGTGAGATTGAAACCGTGGAGATCGATCTGCCCGTCGATGGCGCAGGTACCGAAAGCGCGCCAGTCGGCGTCTTCCGAAAGCGCGAAAGTACCATCCACAAAACGGCGCACGGACGCATCGACCCTGCCGGTGAAACCGGAGAGGGATGCCCCGCCTGTCGCCGCCACGCGCAGGGAACCAATGCCAAGCGTCGCCCCGGTGGCCGCGCCGGCCACAAGCGGCGCTTCCGTGCAGCTGGTCAACAACGTCCCATTCACACGATTGAAGAGTCCGACTTCGCCCGTGACGGCGTTGCGCGCAGGAATAAGATCGAATTTCAAGGCCGTGTCGTGCCAGATACGACCCGCATAGAACTTGTAGTACCCGAAGTGGGGAGCAGTCGTGTTGTCAATGCCGAAGAAATTGAGTTCGGTACCGTCGGTATTGGTCTGGCCGGCCTCGACGAAGCCAATCTCTTTGCAGCCCTCCACCTGCAGCAGGGACATTTTGCCATTACGAAGGACCGAACGGTGACGGGTGCCGTTGGCAAAATCCTTGTACTTGCCCGAACCGAAGAAGTAGAACCGATAGTTTGTGACCATGCAGAGAAACCGATTGGAGGTCCAACTCGCAGTACCATACAGGGTGTAACCGTCATTGCCTTCGCCTTCGGAGATGAAGTCGACCTCGACCATCGTGGAGGGGCCGGGGATATAGCCGGTGGGAACGCGCTGCTGGCCGGTCGCCTGCACGTAGTCCAGCACCTCGTAGCACTGGGAATCGGTAATGCGGCCCGCACCCGCAAGTGCGTCCACCTGCAGGAGGTGGCCGTTCAGGTCCAGCGTAGCCCCCTCGGCGATCGTCACCAGACCCTGTCCCCGCCAGTCGGTGTCGTCCGACAACACGGTGTCGGTCGACACGTTCACCTCCGCCCGTGCCAGGCCGATCATACCCGCCGCCAAGGCGACCATAATTATCTGTTTCACGATTTCCTCCCTTCTAAAAAATACGATTTACACACAAGTATTGTATCACATTCTGACTGTTTTGCAATCGAAAACGACCCAAATGGACGTCACTCCCCGGGGGAGGGTGGCGTCGCGGGCGGCCAGAGGTAGTCGAGGGCGGCCTCGGAGAAATAGGTGAACGTGGGCGACAACGGCAGTTTGGCGGGAACGGGCTCCGCCAGGAAGAACCTCGCCACGGGACACTCCTTCTGCTGGGCGAATACACGGCAGGCCGCCGCACCCGCACCCGTACCGACCACGAACACGCGATTGGACGACACGCCAAACGTCTGGGCCGTCTGCCGCGTGAGTTCGGCGACCGCCTCCAGCAGATTGTCCGAATGGCCGCGATTCACCCCGATCCAGGCATTGGCCCGCCCCGCAGGACACTGCGGTACCAGGAACACGGTTCGTCCGGTCGCCGTTTCCGCGCGCGTTACGAGGCGGCGCAACACCGGCGAGGTGAGCGGCAAGGCATTGTCTTTGCCCATTTGCGGCCGATGATGCAAAAACAGAATAAGCGACACCGGCTCCGCTTCGCGATCGCCGACGAGAATCTGGCGATAGTCGAATCCCTTGCCGTTCGAGCCGGCGAAATGTCCCTGGCTCGCATCCGGCGCCTCAGGGTTGTGCGCCAGCATCTCCAGCATGCCGGAGGTTCGGATTTTTTCGAATGTCGCCCGTCGCGCATCGCCCGTGCGCCGCAGATGTGCGACAAACGCCGCCCGAAACGCCAACACGGTCGTCACCACATCCGGCACATTGGGCTGGCGCCCCAGCAACCGGTCCGCCGTCTGGAGCGCCTTCTCGATCTCACTGGGGGACAGTCCCCCCGGCTTTTGTGGGGACAGGCCCTCGGTTTTGGGGGACAGACCCTCGGTTTTGGGGGACAGTCCCCTGGGCTTTTGCGGGGACAGTCCCCCCGGTTTTGGGGACAGACCCCCGACCTTTTTGAACAGTTCCTGCCCTTTTCTGGTCGCTTCGTGCGATTTTTCGTCACTTTTCTCTTCCTGGCGCATCTGGCGGGTCACCGCTCGCACAAAGGCCAATGCATAGTCGGAGCGCTCCGGGTAGTCCGCCGCCAGCGAGGCCAACGCCGCAAATGGCTTCTCGTTCACGGTTTCCTTGCCGACCGCAAGGCGTGGCGTTTCCGCCAGCAGCACAGCATGCAGGAAGCGGTATTCGGGATTGTCGGGATGGTCCTTGAGAAGCGCGTTCACCAGATCGAAGGCCTGCTGGCGGTGACGCGTCACGCGCTGGCGGCGATCGAGCGCCACGAGCGCACGGGCCGCTTCGAAGCGCTCTTCCGGTTCAGAGGAACGGGAGAACTCGTCCACCACGCGCCGCGCCAGCGCGTTCGCCTCCGACACGTTCGACCGCCGCAGGAGCGTCTCCGAAAGAAGGTTCAACGCACGGGCCGTCGGACGCACCGCGCAGAGCCGGCGGAAGGCGGATTCCGCCTGCGCATAGTCGCCGCTGCGCAATGCGCAGATGCCGAGCGCCGCATTCGCGTCGACCGTCTTCGTCGGCGCGTGGCCTTCCACCTCGGCCAATTTTCCATAATAGGGCAAGAGAGCCGACATCAACTCGGCATTCCGGCGCGACGGCGGTTCCGCTTCCATGTGCTGGAAGACGTCACCGAGAGCCGAGTCGGCAAGCGCCGCATTACGCGCGGCAAGATTCAGCGCCGCCGAAGTGCGCACATAGCCGATGGCGAGCGCCCCCACGAACCCCGTCGCACAGCGGAGGGGCGCCGCCGCGCCCGCTGCCGCCGCCGGATTGCGCCGCATCCACAGGCGCAACCGACGTACAGGCGATGCCGGCGCAGCAGAAACCGTCTCGTGCGCCAGCCAACGGCAAAGATCGTCCGCAAACGCCGAGAGATCACCATAGCGATCGTCCACGCGATGCGCTGTCGCCTTCGCGACAACCGCCGCCAGATCGGCATCGACACCTTCCAGCGGCGGTACGGGCCCCTTCTTCACGCACTCGACGAGCGCACGCGGAGACGGCGCCGCAAACACCGGCCGCCGCGCAATCAGCTCCCACAGCGTAATTCCAAGCGCGTATTGGTCGGCCGCAAACGAACACGTCCCTTCCGTGAAGCGTTCGGGCGCCATATAGCGCACCGTACCATCGCGCGCGCCTTCATCGTCGGCCTTCTGGCCCGTCAGCACCGCAGCCAATCCGAAGTCCGTCACACGCACCGTACCGGCCTGGTCGAGAATGAGGTTCGCGGGCTTGACGTCACGATGCACGACGCCGCAACGATGCGCATACGCGAGCGCGCGTGCCGCCTGTTCCACCGCCTGGACGACGGCGCGCGGTTCGGGGAACGCGTATTTGTTGAATTCAGTTCCCTCCACCAGTTCCATCGCGTACCAATAACGCGTCGAATCATCGCACGGACCCGCCCCGTACACCTTCACGATGTTCGGGTGGTGGAGCTGCGCGACAATCCGCGCCTCCTGCACAAAGCTATCCCCTTCCGCCGTCGGATTCGGCGCCGCCAGAACCTTCACCGCCACCTTGCGGTCGAGCGAAATCTGCTGCGCCTCCCACACGACACCCATGCCGCCCCGGCCCAGCACACGCAGCAATCGATAGTCTCCACCGAGAACCGCCGACGGCATTTCCGCAGCAACCGCATCCGCAGGACGGGCCGAACGCCGCCGCGAATAACCTTCCATGTCGAGCAGGATCGGCAGCAGGCCTCGCAGTTCTTCAGCATGCGAGGGATGGTCGGCGAGGAATTGGTCGAGGTCGACGGCATCCCCTCGCTGGACCCGCGAGAGGAATTCTTCGACCAAGTCGTCCAGTTCGGGTTCCGCACTCACGGACGGAACTCCGAATAGTTCTCAAGCGCATCCTTGAGATGCAGCAACGCCCGCGTATAGCGCAGCGAAGCGGCCTTTTCGCTCACGCCCAGAAGGCTGGCGCATTCACCGTTGCCAAGGCCATCGATGTGACGCAGTTCGAGAATGCCGCGATCGACGGGCGACAAGGTACCGAGCACATGCCGCAACAAGGCGTAACGCTCTTCGCGGGCGAGACGCGAAAGCGGTGATGTCGCCGGATCGGGGATCAGCTCCAACAGCGATTCCCCCTCGGCATCCACAGGATGGGCCTCGCGATAGGCGTCGCGCATCTGCGTGCCGAGATGACGGCGCTCAAGATCAGTCGCCCGCTGAACAAGTGCCGTCCGCAGACGGATGTAGAGCGGAAGCTCCTCGTCGCGGAGAAAGGCGTTGTCGTCCTTGCGCAACTCAAGCATCGTCTCCTGCAGCAAGTCCTCGGGCGAAAAGCGTCCCGCAAGAGCCGGATGCAGGGTCCTCTCCGCCAATTTCAGCAAAGGTTCGCGATAATCGACGAACGCTTTCTCTAGCCACGAGCTTTCCATGGTGAATAGTCTAACACACAACCCCGTTCTCGTGCAAATGAAAACTCACGGGCGCGGCGTTAGGACAGATGTTCCGTCCAGGCGGCGAAGGTAAGGGATTGACGAACGCGTGTGCCCGTTTTCGTCTTTCTCCCGAAGTGCCGAAATCCCTTCGGGAGGAATCACGCCGTCAAAGCATCCGTTCTCGCCAACCGAATGGACCGTCTGCTGCGAGGCATTGAAGCCAAGCGGACTTTCCCCTTCCCCGAATGGATCTTTCGGCACCGCCGCGAGATAGTCCGGCACGAGATCCTCCAGACGAGCCGGGTACGTCGAATGGTCGAGTCGATAACGCGCCGCAGCGACGACGAGTCGTTCCGTCGCGAGTTCGAACCGCGCCTGTGCAGCCGTTTTGAGCTTCTCCGTATCGACATCTACGGCCATATACCTATGCAGCTTCCCACACCAATTCGGCGTAATGGGCAGAGGACGGGATGCCAGCTGTTGCAGGTTCCATCTCGGCCGCAGAAGGCGTACGGACGCATCGTAACGTCCTCGTACAAGATAGCTGTGCGTTTTGGCTACCGTCTCATAGTAGGCGGACAGATGCCGATTGAAGTGGAATGAAAAAGAATCCACACGCGGAAGCCGTAACATCAGGTCGGCAAGAAACACGGCACTCAAATTCAACCGTTGGGCAACCGGTTTGAGCATTTGCTGGAAACCGCACCGCCAGGGTTTGGCGTAATTGAAGAAGTAGTGCCGGATTCTTTTTTCGGCCCCGGCGACTTCACGCGCAAATGCCTGTGGAAAGAACTGCGGGAAAAGCTCGTCTTCACGGTCGAGCATCTGCTGCAGCAGCATCAGCTGCTCCTTGTCCAGCTGGGAAATGTTGTCGCGTACGCGCCGAAGCACAAAACGACGAAGTCCCAAAAGCGAATTCAAGCGAGACACGTCCCCCGCCGCGCGCAGGAAGGCCAGCGAGAACGCGTCGTACACTTGCAAATCATTGAACGCGAACATATATTCACCCTGCTGGAACGCCCGCAGGACTTTGAGCTCCAGCAAAAACAAGGCAAGCAAGGAGTCCTGGTCGTAATACTCGACCTCGACCTTCGCGTCCTCCGGCTGCACAAATCGCCAACTGGTCCGATGCTTTTCCGCATCGAGACGAACGAACAGTTCGGCCTGTCGCGCCAGAATCGCATCAAGCTTCTTGAGCGACTTCGCCTCCGTGGCGTTCTTGAGCGACTTCCACCAACCGGGTTCCAAGCACGCCCAACCAGCCGCCCTCACCAGTTCTCGGTCCTCCTCGCTTAATGAAACAAGTTTCCTCGTCGCCACCACGGTCACGTACCAGTTGTCCGAATCGGACACACTGTCCCCTCCCCGATCCAAATCCGGCATCTCCGGATGCTCCGCATCCAGACTTCCCAGATAGATGTAGACAGCGAAGAACATCGCCAGAAGGCCGACGCAGACGCCGAGTATTTTGAAGAACTTCTTCATCTTTAAACTGTTTTCCTGTTTCCCTTTGACAAAAGTCTACAAAAAATCTTCATCCGCGTCAACACCCCATGCGTGTTTTGGCGTAACGGGCAGCGAGCGGCGCGCTCGGAGAGCGCGTCTACCATTGCCGGTTCAACGCCGACATCAAAAAAAAAAGACGGACGGGAGAGATTCCCGTCCGTCTTTCTCATCGGCTGTTCAATCGGCTTACTTGGCCTTCTTCTGGGCCTGCTGCTTCTTCTGCTGAGCGGCCTTCTGCTGGGCCTGCTTCTGGGCCTGCTGCTTCTTCTGCTGAGCGGCCTTCTGCTGAGCCTGCTTCTGGGCCTGCAGCTTCTTCTGCTGGGCTTGCTTCTGCGCCTGGAGCTTCTGCTGCTGGGCCTTCGGGCACTGCGGCTTCAGAAGCTTCTGCTGCTGGGCCTGAAGCTGCTGCTGCCGCATCTGGAGCTTCTTCAGCTGGCCCTGAAGCTTCTGGACGTTCTGACGCTTGCGCTGCGCCTTCTGCTGAGCCTTCGGCTTCCGAACCGCCTGAAGTTTCTTGGCCTCGGCCTGCAGT
This sequence comes from Kiritimatiellia bacterium, assembly GCA_045641465.1. Classification (GTDB taxonomy): domain Bacteria; phylum Verrucomicrobiota; class Kiritimatiellia; order RFP12; family UBA1067; genus RUG572. Next base: position 21,986 of record JAZUGW010000190.1, read on the forward strand.
TTCTGCACCTTCTGCTGAAGCGCACGCTGCTTCTGCTGAAGCTTGGCTTTGCGCTGCTGAATCTTCTTAATCTGCTTCGCACGCTGCATCTGAGCCTTCTTCAGCTGACGCTGCGCCTTGAGCTGCTGTTTTCTCGCCTTCATCTGCTGGCGCTTCAGCTTGAGCTGCTGCTGCTTTTTCGCCTTCATCTGCTGACGCTGCGCCTTCGGGCACTGCGCCGGACGAACCTGCGCTTTCGGGCACTGTTTCGCGGCGGCCTTCGGGCACTGCACCGGACGGGCCTGCGCCTTCGGGCACTGTTTCGCGGCGGCCTTCGGGCACTGCGCCTTCGGGCAGGGCTTCTGAACCGGCTTCACCGCCTGCGGGCCCTTCTTCGCCTGACCAAATCCCTGATTGAATCCCTGCGAGAGACCCATCGTGAATGCACGGCGCTCTTCCTTCGTCATCTTCTGGAACTGCGGCGACTTCACCGCCATCTGCAGGGCCTGACCGCGCGCACGCGCCAGCTGGAGCTGTTCGGGGTTCTTCGCCTGACACGGCGCCTGCGGCGCAGCGGCGGCGGTTCCGGCGAGCCCGAGGGCGAGCGCCGACACGACAACGAGTTTCATCAACGTCTTCATTTTTTGCCTTTCTTCGATTTTGATTTAAAGAGCCCCATCTCTCCGAAGAGAAAGTACGCGAACAAGTCCGTAAATTCCACAGACAATTTAAATAAAATCGTTTCGGAGAGATTTACTCTTCGGAGAAGACGTAGAATGTGGAAATACGCGGCTCGACCGCTTTGATGACGGGTGTCAGATCCACCACGCGCGCGGTCTTCGGGGCATAGACGAAGAGCACGGTGATCTTCGACCCCTGTTCGCCCGTCTTCGCGATCAACCCGGGGAGCTCCGTCCATTCCTTAAACGGCGCCGTCTTGGGCTTCAGCACGGGATCGAGTCCGTCCCCGCTCCAGTCCTCTTCCACGAAGGTGAAGGTTTTCGCGCCATCCGCCGCCACATGCACCTCGAACGGCTGGAAGATCCGCGCGGCGCGGTCGCGCCATTTGGGATCCGGCAGGAACGCGCGGAAGAAGAACTGGCCCTCGCTGCGTCCGCTCATCTTCACGCCAGCGCCATCCAGCAGCGCAAATGCCTGCGACACGGCGGCAGCCCGTTCAAGCGTCACCGACGCATCGAACGACAGACGCGCATGCACGTCGAACTTCTTCGCGTCCTCCTTGAGCGTCGTCATCGCCTCGCCCGCGTTCGTGGCGGACAACTTGAGTTCGACGTCCTTCACCACGCGCTTGCCGTCCCACGTGGCCGTCACTTCGAAAAGCGCGCCTTCCGCGTACTTGGCCTTCGTCAGGAAGCGTCCATACGCCCCGGACTGGTCGAGCTGTCCATCCAGCTGCAACAGCGCCGGCGCGTGGTTGTAAAGCGCAAACACGGCGCACGGGATGTTTGTGGACGCCACAGGCAGTCCGGACGCATCGCGCGAACCTGCCGCATAGGCGAGCGGACGGTCGAGCATCGCCCCTTCTTCGGCGGCGCGCGTATCGTTGAGGAACGCCATCAAGCCCCCCGTCGGACGCAACGCCACCTCCTTGCCCCACGGCTTGATGGCGAGCGTCACCTTTTCGCCCAGCGGCCAGAAACGCGCCTGCAGCGGGTCGGCGGCGACACCCCGCGGCACCCCCACCGTGTCGAATGCCTGCGCAATCGCCGTCGGCGAAGCGACGGTCACGAACATCGACTCGTAGGCACGGTCCGAGAGCGGACCGATTGCAAAGAACTCGATCGTCTCGTCCGCCCCGATGCCGGTCGCCTCGACGAGGAACCGCACGGACCGCGCGGCCTTGTCGGCCACCACACCGGCCGGCGCCTTGTTTTCGGTCTTCCAGCGGGCGATTTCATTCGTCTGCACGGGCGACCATTCCATCGGCGACTTCGACGGCGCCGCCCAACAGGGCAGCGCCAGCAACACGGCAAGGGCGAGCGTTCTCATGACTTTATGCCTACGAGGGTGAATGAAACGATTAGGCCTTGCACTTCGCCACGGCGCGCTTGAAGCCTTCCGCCGCGCGCGCGATGATCTTTTCATCCACGCTGCACGACAGACGCACGTGTCCGGCCATGCCGAATCCGCGACCCGGCACCACGAGGATGAGTTCCTCCTGCAGCGCATCGACGAACTTGAGGTCGTCTCCGCCCGGCGCCTTCGGGAAGAAGTAGAACGCGCCCTTCGGCATCACGAACTCGACACCCGCATCCGCGAGCACCTTCGCCATCAGCTTGCGACGGCGATCGTAGATTTCAAGGTCGACCGTCTGATCGAGAAGCTGCGCCGCCAGGCGCTGGCCGATCACCGGCGCGTTCACGAAGCCGAGCGTACGGTTCGTGAGCGTGACCGCGTTCACGAGCGTCTCGCCATCGGGCATCTCCGGATGGATCGCCACATAGCCGATACGTTCGCCCGCGAGCGACAGCGTCTTCGAGAAGGACCCCAGCACGATCGCATAGGGCGTCAGCGGCATCACAGGCGGCACCACGGCGCCATCGTACGCGAACGCCCGATACGGTTCGTCGCTCAGCAGATAGAGCGGACGCGCCGCCTCGCCGAATTCGGCCTGGCGCGCGGCATTGACTTCATTCACGATTTCCGCGAGGCGTTTCAAATCCTCTTCCGCATAGATGCAGCCCGTCGGGTTGTTCGGCGAGTTCACAAGGAACGCGCGCGTCTTGGGCGTGATCGCCGCCGCCATCGCCTCGAAGTCGGGACGGAACCCTTCATCGGGCTTGGAGGCGATCGCCTTCAGCACGCCGCCGAAGTGTCCGCAATAGCTGCCGTATTCCACGAAGTACGGCGCGGGACAGATCACTTCGTCGCCCGGTTCGATCACGGCGCGGAAGAAGCTCACGAGCGCACCGGCCGCACCGACGGTCATCACGATCTGCGCCGCCTTCACGGGCGTCTGCTGCTGCGCGGCGATGTAGCCCGCCATCGCTTCGCGCACGGCCGGGATGCCGGCGTTCGGACAATACCCGAGCCCCAGCGGTTCGATCGCCTTCGCCGCGAGCTGCTCCATCACTTCTTTCGTCTTTGCGGGCGGCGGTACGTCGGGGTTGCCGAGCGAGAAGTCGCAGACGGCATCGGCGCCGTACTGCTTCTTGAGCTCGATTCCCTTTTCGAACATTTTGCGGATCCAGGAGGACCCTGCCATCGACTGCTTGATCTGATTCGTAACTGTCTGCATTTTCTTTGCCTCGAACTTCAAATGATACTTCCCTTACTTGCCCGGCGTCTTGGGCGGACGGCACATCAGGTCGTCGAGATGGACGCCCACTTCCTGACGCGGCACCTTCTCCGTCACGCGTCCGTTCGGACTCTTCGGGTCGGGCATCCACACGTCCGCACCCTTGCCGCCGACCATCTTGAACGTACCGCGCTCGAGATTGAACCACTTCTGCCATCCCTCCACGGCGATGACAACCGCCGTTTCGTCCCAGCTCGGATGGCCCGCCGGCTGGTCCCAGGTCGCGCGCTTGCCGGGCGTACCCAGCGGCACCACTCTGGACCGCGGCTGCAGCATCTTGCGAAAGACGTCGCGAATCGGATTCGGTCCTTCGGACGGAAGCTCTGCAGCACGACGGCCCGCAAAGAGCCAACGTCCGAGCTGGAAGTCCGTAAAGATGATCGGCGTGGGCCAATGCGTCAATGCATAGTCGGAGGCCGCCGGGTCGTGCATCGAATTGCATTCCTTGCCGTCCGGATAGGCACACGCCATCGCAACCCAGAGCTTCACCTTCTTCGCCACGAGGTCGCGATCCGCCTTCACGAGATCGGCCGCATTGTTGAGAAAGCCCACGGTGATGAATGTCACGCTTGCATCCGGCGCCTTGCGGAGCGCTTCGAGATAGACATCGACGGCCTTCGGCGCCGCCTTGGGGTTGCCGTATTTGAACCAGTTCGGATACTTCTTGAGCAAGTCGAAACCACGCGCCCCTGCCCCTTTAATGCCACCATGGTCCGTTCCACCGACGGGAATGTCGCCGCGACCATAGTAGTTGTTGATGACTTCAATCGCACCGACGCTGGCGTTGCCTTCACCCCATGTGCAGGATCCGCACGCAAGAATCTCGGCCTTGCCCTCATCCGCGTAGACGTGCAGAATGCCCAACGCACCCACATCGTCGTAGTCGGTGTACATGTCCGTGTCGAAAATGACCTTCACCGGCTCAGCGGCAAAAGCCAACCCCGCGCAAAGCGCGCAAAGTGATAAGAATGTTTTTTTCATGCCCCCTATTATACACTATTTCCCCGTCCGTTTCCACTTCCCCACGCGAAAAACAATATGGGGCAGAGACATTTTCATTCTTCAATGACCACGCGGAAGCCGACGTCGTAGACTCTTTGCCACGGGGCGTAACCCTGGCGCCAGGAACTGGTGGCGTCGCGCGGACGCGAAGCGTAGGAACCGCCACGGACCACTTTCTTCGTCTTCGGATTGCCGGCGTTGCGGCCGTCGTTCTCGACGTAGGGATAGGGCGCGTAGTCGGAGCGCGTCCATTCCGCCGCGTTGCCGTGCATGTCGAAGAGGCCCCAGCGGTTGTAGTTGGCGCGGCCGACGAAGTTGAGGTTGAACCAGTCGTCTTCCCACCGCTCGTCATGGAGCGGGAAGTTCTGGTCGATGCGGTAGGGTTTGCGCTGCTGGATGTGTCCGCCGCCATGCCACCGCGTCACCTGGAAGCGCACGGAGCGGTCGGCGAGATTCGCGAACTTCGAGAAGTCGTCATCAAGACCGCCCCACGGGAACGGCGTCGCCGTGCCCGCGCGCGCCGCCCATTCCCACTGCGCTTCCGTCGGCAAGGTGGCCTTCACATGGCAGGTCTTCGAGAGCCACGCGCAGAAGCGCATGGCCTCTTCCCACGTGACGCGCACCACCGGCTGACGACGATGGTTGCCGATATGGCCCGGATCGACGAGATCCTTTCCGAACTCGTTCTGATAGCCGGCATCGTATTCCGGATCGAACATGTGGTACTGCTGGTTCTGGATTTCCATCTCCGCGATCCAGAACGGTTTTTCAATGCGCACCACGGTTTCGGGCTGCTCGTCGAGATAGCCAGTGGAGGATCCCATCACGAACTCGCCCGCCGGGATCCGCCGGAACGCGATCGGCTCGCACGCGCCGATAGGAAGAAGTTTAAGCGTGACCGGCGCGATTTGGGTGATGCCGCCGATTTGCGCGTCGGCCGCGCGCAGATCGTTCATCGGCCAGTCGTTCGCCTTGGGCGTGGGAGCGGGCGCCACCTCGCCCTGCGAGGGGACGGGCTTGATCACGCGATTCGCAACTTTCGCGGCGTAGTCGTCGTGTTCCTTTTCAGGATTGTCCGGCACACGGGCATAGCGCTTCTGCAGTTCGAGCCGGCGGGCCACCTGGTCGGGCGTGCCGGCCGGCACGTAGTGATCGCCCTTCTTGACGCGCGGCGGACTCCACTTGCCCCAGAACGGCGTATTGAGGTCGATCCATTCGTAGATCTTGAGACAATCCTTGGGATCCATCTTCACGCCGTGGTGACCCTTGCGGAGCATCTGTACGAGCGGACTCGTGGACGCATGGAAGTCCATCGGCGTGAGGATCGTCTCTTCGTTTTCGGGGCCGGGACGGCGCACATACGGATGGAGCGCCCGGAAGGCGTTCTCCGCCGTGTTCATCAGAATGCATTTACCGGAGAGTTTCCCGCCTTCGGCGAACCCGCCCTGGTCGGCCTTCGCCACCGGTGCCTTCGCGGGATCGCCGTGGCAGCCAAGACAGTATTTCTTCACGACCGGGAACATCTCGTTCGCGAAGCCCCACGGACGCACACCGTCCGCATCCAGCGGCTGGATTTTCTGAATCTCGCCCCGCTGGTATTTCACGTCGGCGAGCGTGCGCTTCGTATGAAGGGAGGAGCGGTTGTCCTCATGGCAGCCCGTGCACGACACACGCTCGCCCGGCATGCCCACGATCCACGACCGCATCAGCTGCACCGCGCAGCCATCTTCGTCGAGCGGCTGCAGGGAGATCGGCACGTTCGCCGGCATTTCAAAGCAGCAGCTGCCATCCGGTTCGAGGTCGACGGTGCCGAGCGGACGCTTCACGTCCCAGCCAGACTCAACGCGGTCCTCGTACGTGCCGCGAATCCAGCCGACGGAGGAGTGTCCGCCCGTGCGGTAGTAGTTGAAGTGGTAGCTGAAGAGACGCAATTTCTTCACCGTGCCGCGCGGGATGCCGGCGAGGCCGGGTCCGTTGTAGATGTCGGCGATGTGCACCGAGCAGGTTGTCTTCGAGAGGTCGCTGCGGTCGGGGATGATCGGCGGACGCTTCCGCGTACGGAACGGAACCGGCTCGCAGTAGAGTCCGTCTTCGGCCTCGGCGATGAGCGTGATATTGTCGAAGCGGTCCACGAGGTAGATGCCGATGAGACCGTCTGCGGCGTTCTTGACACCGGCGAGATGGTAGTCGGCGCTCAGCGGGTACGGATAGAGGAAGTAGGGCTTGCCGCGCGCGAACTGGTTCTGCGTGAGCGGATCGGAGACGTCGCCCTCGACCGGTTTGCCCCAGCCGGGGAATTCATGCACCATGCCGGTCTTTTCCTTGGGGAAGATTTGCGTGGGAATGCGCAGCACGTGGTGGTGGGGCCCCCATTCGCGGCTCGGCGCTTCATACTTGAAGGGATAGGCGCGCGCAAGCGAGGGATCGATCATCAGGAAGCGTCCCACTTCCGCGCGATCGTGGTGACCGCCGGCCATCATGGTGATGAGATGGGGATCGTCCGGCACAACGCGGGCCGAGTACATGAACGTAGGGAAGAAGGACCCCGTGCCCCACACGGAAAGCTGGCCCACGCCATCGGGATTCATGGTCATCAGCACACGGCTGAAGTTGTGGGGCAGGTCGGAATACTCCCAGCGGGTGTAGAGGATGCGGCCATCGTGCGTGACGGAAGGCGTGTAGTCGCTGTCCTGCTCGTAGGTGAGCTGGCGCACTTCGCCGGTCTTGCGATCCACGCGATACAGCACGGCCATCGGCTCGTTGCCGTCAATGCAGGGCAGGTACTGGTAGGAACCGGTCCCGAGCATGATCACCTGGTCGCGATTGGGGAGGTAGCAGGCATCCCACCATTGCACGTCGAACTTGCCGTCCTCGGGCGAGACGAGCACGGGGGCCGAAACCTTGTTCCCGTCCAGCTTGACCTCGTAGACGCCGAAGAGGTTGTTGATGCCGCGATTGCAGGTGAAGAGCAAGCGCGAAGCGTCGAAGTCGAGATCGATGTCGCGCACGACCGACGTGTTGTCCGCCGGCTTGTAGAGCGGCGTGAACGTCGGCTCGCCGCGCAGATTGGAGAGGTAGCCGATTTCATTCTGGAAACCGGTGTGGGGACAGCTCGCGTGGTTGTCGAAATGGGTGGAAATCATGCCCGAGGCGCGTCCGCCGAAGGCGCTGCGGGGATTCTTGAGCTTGCGGTGCACGCAGAGGATCCGGTCGAAGTCGAGAATCGGATTGGCGAGCATCGCCGTGCGATAGGCTTCGACGCGTGCGACGGCAGTTGCCTTCGCGGCCGCATCGCCCGTCTCGAGCGCCGCCTTCGTTTCGTCGAGATGCGCGATGAGCGCTTCGACGGCGGGATTGTATTTCGCCCAGTCGTATTTCGGATTCGATTTCAAGTCCGCCATCGCACGGCGCGCGGCCTCGGGCGAGAAGCGCACGAGCTGTTCCTGGGCACGCCGCACGGCCTGCTCGGCACGCAGAACCGCACGGGGCGCCGCATCCCCCTTCACGCGGAATTTGCCCGTACCGCTGTTCCCGTAGAACTTGCCCGCCACACGATCCCACAGGCCCGGTACGCCCTTCGGATTCGCGCACGGCACGAAGTCGCGCTTCAGCACGCCCGCCTCGCCGATCGTGAACGAATAGAGGCGCATGGCCTGCGGACGATACACGCGGTGTGCCGCGATGAACGGCCCTCCCTGGGGCTTCGCGCAGTAGGCCGCAAAGAGATAGAGCGGATTCGCACACGGCGCCTGCTTCGTCGTAAAGGTCGTCTTTTTACCGTTCAGGGTAAACGCGCCCCACTCCAGAGTGAGCGTCACATCGGCCTCCTGCCCGGCGGCGATCTGCCCTTCCTTCCGATAGTCCGCATTGCCAAACCAGGCGTTCAACACGTCCGAATCGTTAAAATAGCGCACGAGCAGACCGTCCCAGGATTCGTCGGCCGACGTGCAGCCGAAGAAGTTCCCCCACGCCGTCGTCCGTTCACACGTATTGAACCGCGCCTCGATCTTCGTATTCGCATTCGGCGCATAGCCCGTGTCGATCCACTGCGTCCCCGTGGACTCAATCCATTCAAGCGCTGTATACCCCGTCGGCAAGGCGACCGCAGCACGCACACCCGCAAGCGCCGCCACCGCCATCGCCACACTCAACCAAGTCTT
>JAZUGW010000191.1:0-10147 GCA_045641465.1 Kiritimatiellia bacterium
AGAACGACATGGCTACGATCCGACTTAACCAGGAACCATTCACGGTCCCTGGCTCTTTACTCACAGTCCACCCTAACTCAGGCCACGCGGCGCTTACGGCGCAATCCCAAGAGCGCGCCACCCATCCCCACGCGACGATTAAGGGACGTTGAGGGTCATTGTTCAGGACGTCCGGACCAAAGGGGCTTAAGGGACGCAAGGGACGATTTTACCGCTCCAGCCCGCCCGAGCAATTTCCTTGGACCCGGTTCGGAAACTAGATCGTCCCTTAAGTCCGGAAGTCCCTTGCGTCCGGACGTCCTGAATCACGACCCTTCCGTCCCTCAATCAACACCCAACCTTCCCAAGGGAACGCGTGAATCGGCAAGAGGGGTAGTTCGAACATCCCAAAAATCGCTTCCCCTGAGAGGTTCGAACACGCAACGTCCCACCACACAGCGGGCAAAACCCCGTCTCACCTTGGTGCTCTTCAGAATTCATCTGATTGGCTTTGATTTGGTTAAGCAACAACGCCATCGTACGATGGACAACGCGAAGAATTGAATTAGCGGCAACAAGTGAATCGACATTCTCCAACCATTGCGAAAACCGTTTTCGCATCTCTTGGGTGTAGACACCATATCGATACAATACATCATCGCCAATTTCAAATTGATCTATACGAATTTCAGACAATTCCTTGGCACGAGGATCCAAGTCGGACCATGGGACCTCGCCTTGATCAATGATAAAAGACTCGTAGTCTCCTGCAAGTTCATCCAATGAACCTCGTGCCACATCAAGTTGTAGGGTTTCCTGCCTTCCAGAAGTACCAGCCCGAGCCGAAGCTTCCACTTGGTTCTGTCGTGCACTTCTCGCGGCACCAATCATCTGGCCTGATGTTTTTCCCAATGGATCATCTTTATAACTGAAGAAACGATGACAGAACAAAGTTGTCGCGTGATAGATCAGACACGTATAACCAAACGTGTATGTCCTGCGATAACCTCCTGAATGTCTTTTCATAGACAGCTCCTCATTTTAGATCAATGAATGTCGATTGTACATTTGCCTCACTTTCAGCACAATGCACCCAACGGCAAATAGCATAGTTGTTTTCTGCCTTAAATGCAACACAACAATTGTCAAGAAAATGTCAAGATTTTCAATGACTTCTCGCCCCGCCGATTAAGGGACGTTGAGGGTCATTGTTCAGGACGTCCGGACGAAAGGGACTTAAGGGACGCAAGGGACGATTTTACCGCTCCAGCCCGCCCGAGCAGCTCCCCTCGGACCCTGCTCGGCAACCAAACCGTCCCTTAAGTCCGGAAGAAGTCGGAGGCCAAGCGGTCTTAGGAAGACAAATTGGAGTAGCAACTCCTTGGCCCACAGAACGACATGGGTAGGATCCGACTTCGCAAGGGACGTTTTTACCGCTCCAGCCCGCCCGAGCAGCTCCCCTCGGACCCTGCTCGGCAACCAAACCGTCCCTTAAGTCCGGAAGTCCCTTGCGTCCGGACGTCCAGAATCATGACCCTCTCGTCTCTCAATCGCCCCCGTCCGAAAAACGAAGAACCAGGCAACCGGTACCCGGCCCCCTGGCTCTCTCGCTCTCAACTTATCGGTTCACGGACATCCCCACTCGATTGTGGGCGCACCACCGGCGGAAATGTACCAAAAACCGGTACCAGCAGGGATGGTGGTCTCGGTCGTGCAGCGCGTCGTCGTGAGCACCGTCTCGCCGCCAATGGTCTTCGTACCGGTCTTCGGACACCCCCAGGCACCGTCCTTGAACGAATATTCACGCCGCGTCGCCCCCATCGGCACGAGAATCCGATCGCCGGCGGCAACACCCGTCGCGATCTGATTGAGATCGAACGGCGTGAGCGTGGGCGGTGCCACAAGATTCCACACCGGTACTGACGCCGTACCGGCAGTGATCGCCGTCGTCGCCGCATCGGCCTTGAACGCGCCGCAGAGGTAGAACGGAGCCGCCGCGCCCGAACGCGTGAGCCACACGGCCGCGCCACGCGCGAGCGTACGGGCCGTCGCCGCAGGGGCCTGCGTGAACGTACCACTCGTCGCCACGGTATTGTTCGCGACCCACCCATCCGTCGCACTCCAGGTCCACATCTCGTACTGCTGCGCAACGGGATTGTAGTATTTCACCTGGTCGCCGGCGGCGAGGTCGCAGGCGCGGAAAAGTTCGGCCACGGAGATGTCGCCGCCAGCGGTGCCCCCCCAGGGCACCGCCACGATGACCGTCTTCGCAGAGGGCGCACAAGCCAGAACGCCAAGCGCGTTGTCAGACTCCACCACGCGCTCGCCCACCAGCAGATTCACCTTGTAGACGCCCGACGGATCGCCATTCTTAAGATCGAGCGTGAGCGTGGACGGATCGTCCGCCGCATTCCCCATCGGCACGAATGCGCCCGTGCCATTCCTCTTCGCGAGCTGATAGGTCGGCGTCTGGCCCGTGAGCGCCTGCGCCACCTCGGCCGAAAGCCCGCCTGCAAGCCCGATCGCGTCCGCCGTCTGCGTCGCCGCCACCTGCGCCGTCACCGCCAAATCAACCGGCAACGCCGTCACCGTATAGACGCCATTCGCCTCTTCAACGGCATAGCCCGGCGCCGCCACCACCTTGCCCGTAAAGGCGAACCCATTCGTGTCGATCTCGCAGGCCTTCCCCACCGTCACCGTCTCCGCACAATCGTTGCAAAGCTTCACGGTTCCAGCCGATCCAACAACACCCACCGCAGTCTCCAACTTCGAATAGAACGAGGCCGCCCCGCTTATCGGCTGAATCATCGCCGTGTTCGTCCCCGCACCGAACACATAAGTCTTCTTCGCCAGAGTCAAGAACTGTGCTCCACTGTAAATGCGCATTTCAAGGAAACAAGTCGTACCCTTGTTATCCGAAGCATTCGTGTTATTGGACGCGCCCACGGAAAACGCACTCGCCTCACCTCCCGGGAGGAAACGTGAATATGTTATGGGGCCGCCACTAAGATTTTCCTGCAAAATCAGATAGGGTTCATCCTTACCCAAAGACTGATTCAAACTCATGGAAAACGGCAGCACGCTTGTTTTCCCATGCGCTGTAATCGTCCCGGCTTCAACCGCACGGTCAAAATGAAGCACTCCCTCGATCCGCCATCCCGAATAAGGCGCCACTGCAGAATGAAGTTCAGCGATTCGATGCCATTCTTCATCCTGGTACATCGATCGATCGTCATTGTCCGAATAGCGCAACCACAAACTTTGATCTAGCGGTTCGAAAGCCTGAACGGCAAACGCCACATCCGCTCCATTAAGCGAGGTGTCCGACAAATAGGCCGATGGCAACATGGCAATGTAGTTGCCAGGCGCGACCTGATGACCTTCGGCACACAATTCATTGAGCGAACGCGATGTACCATTGTGCGAATACGTGTTACTTGAAAATTTACCCCCCATCAAATTTCCAACAACCGTCGGATCTTCAATTGATGACGTAACCATAATCGTACCATTGAACGTGCCGTTCCATGTTGTGAATGTACCGCCGTTCAATACGATCGCACCAGAATATGTACCGTATGTAACCGAAAGATCTCCGTCATTGACGAATAAAGATCCCCCCGTCGCTGTCACCGAGCTCGGCTTTTCATAATGCGAACTGTCTTCTACGGCTAGCGTACCATGATTGACAAGCACACCATGTGAACCCGTCAGCGAAAAACCGGCCAATTCCAACCGTAATGACTTTTCTTCTGCCACCGTGACCGGCTGTTCCAATTCGACATCACGCAGAAGTTCAACAACCGCTCCCGCAGATGCTGCATCCACAGCGCCCTGAAGCGTCTCGTATTCCGTTCCACCTATCTTAGCCTCGTTTTCAGCGGCAATCTTTTTCCGAACGGTCCACCTTGACGAAGCCGGTTGAACAACTTCAAGGTCGTTTCCACCGAGATACTTCGTCGGATCTTTTGAAAACGTACCACCAAAAACATGATAATTCCCTGTGAATGAAGGCGCGTAGGGACTCGACACCGAACCGCCACTATAATAGAAGATTCCCCCGTTCGTCAATATCGCCGATCCAGATGTCTTAATACTCGGGGTGGGTGTACAATCATAGATCTTCACACTTGTTCTGTAGCTCGCATTATTGATATTAAATGTACTAACAGTTACCGACGAGCAATTGATGAAAGAAAGCGTACATCCAGCCATTTTAGAAACAGACACCTTACCATTCAGGAAGGTTGACGATGCACTGTCTCCCATCTCGGCATTGCTACCTACCGTACAAGTATTCCCAGCACAATCAATCGTTCCTAATGGACACTTGAATTTATCATAGTTTGAATCTTGCCAGTCTGAAGGGAATTCCGTCTTACTCGAAACCGTTGCGTCTGCCGTGAGAAGAAGCATCTGATTGCTTTTCTTGTAAATGGCTACGCTCGCTTCTGCAAGTTTCGAATAACCTGCGACAAAACCCGTTATGTGATTCAGCGCAATCGATGTATCGACAGTACACACGAGAACAACAGGTATGCTCGTACCCTCGTAAACACAACGAACCACTTCCCCCAACCCATTTACGATTGACACGAAAGATTTCTCTTCACAGAACACTCCTCCCGTCTTTCTCCCCTTTTCTGCCGTCGTACCTGTCTTCCAATATTTAATGGTTCCGTAGGGATTAAAGGGAACGGCATTCCCTCCAGTCAACTCTTCTTGGCCCTTCTGTTGATACGACTTGGAACATGTCGCCAGAAGGCCACTTCCAAACACATCACCTTCTACAGTCAATGTACCATCTACGAACAGAATACCATCATTGAAAAGGGTTTTCCCCTCTGGAATGGTCAAACTTGCACCAAGCGGAACAACAATTGTCATTCCACTTGGAATCAAAAGAACACTGGAAGAAGAAGAAAGAGCGTCCGATAATTCTTGATAAGATGAAACTGGCACTATATCATCGTCGCCCATGAAATCAGCACCAATCGTTACACTTGAAGTAAACAACTTATCCGCAACATTTGGCGTTGCTGCGAAATACTTTTTCACTCCATTCTCGAGCGTATACCATCCGACAAATCGATATCCTGAACTCGGTGTAGCCGTCAAAGTCACCTTATCATTTGTCACGAGTTGCTGGCCACCATTGATCGTCGTCGTTCCATCCGTCATTGTAACAGATCCATTTTCCGACAGAGTAAGGACCAGCGTCGTGGTCTTTGAAAAGTGCGCGTACAAAACACCATCACTTGTATTAGGAGGATAATAATTTGTCGTACCGCTATTTGGTGCCTTTCCCGTCGTCACTGTTGCCTGATAGGGATTGTCCGTTATGGTCACTTCGCCATTTTCCGTTTCTGACCATCCGAGAAACTTACAATCGGCATTGGCTGGCTTGGCAAAATAGCAGAAGAAATATTGAGTTTTTTCGTCTCCACCCGAGGCCTCGCTCGAATCTTTATAACTCGCACCACTATCCAAAGGGTATGAACCTTTTTGGCAAGCGACGTAAACCTTTCCACTTCCCGTCGGCGAAGAACTTGACACTATCGCCTTCGCATATGCTTGAACAGAACCGCCAAATACCGACATCGACGGCAATACAGCCAACAATCCTGTAAACAAAACAACGAGCATCTGCTTCATCATTTTCATTTGCTTTCCTTCCTCAGGCGTTCCCTCTACCTAATTCCAACGATGACCGTCCTTGACCGTTCACACGTGCTTGGCGTCCGCATTCCGCTGTTTCCGCCGTAGCGCCAGGACCGCGCCGCCCAGCAGAATCAACAATCCTTCTGTCGGTTCAGGCAAGGGTTCCGACGGCGAGGCCACCATCACGCTTGGCATCCAAGGCCGCCCTGCCGAGAGATCGTCCACCGATCGGAAGATGTACGGTGCCAAAAGATCATAGGACGCCTCATTGCTCTGCCCCACCAGGTTGCCGGTTGTTCCATAGAGCAGAACCTGAAAATACAGACCCTCCGGCGAATCGCCGAGTTGCGCATACAAGCCGTCGGTAGCCGTTCCCAGATCTGTCATTGCATCGGCATTATTGGCCGCCACCGCCGAAACGGTGAGCAGGTTCCCTTCCGAATCGTAAAGAGAAAGACCCGTCTTCGTCTGCGTGTCGACAATTTTCGCAAAAGCAAATTCAACAGGCTTGTCTATCCCCGTCTGATCAATTTGCCAAAATAGTATATCCGCCAGAACGGCGCAAGGCGCCATGAGAATGATGAGACTCAAAAGCAATTGCTTCATTTTGACATCCTTCCTCGTTCCCGGGCATGCCCCCTGCCCGCACCCTGAAAACATTCGCCGAACGAGTTTTTTCGTTTTAAATTGGATTATATCACATCCTCACCGACAGTTCAATAGGCTAGAAGTTTTTTGATGATCAATCAAACACACCGGAACAGTCCCCTTTGACACCGCATCAATGGCGGCCGAATCACCAGCGCAAGCTTTGTCCCCAGTCCCCAGACCGGAGAGCCCCCGAACATTATCGAACAACGAAAAAGCCAGGGGCCGACTCCCGGCACCCTGGCTCTCTACTCGCAGTCCACCCTAACTCAAGCCACACGACGCTTGCGGCGCAATCCCAATAGCGCACCACCGATCTCCACGCGACGATTAAGGGACGTTGAGGGTCATTGTTCAGGACGTCCGGACGCAAGGGACTTAAGGGACGCAAGGGACGATTTAATTGCTCCAGCCCGCCCGAGTTCCCTCGGACCTAGCTCGGAAACAAAACCGTCCCTTAAGTCCGGAAGTCCCTTGCGTCCGGACGTCCTGAATCACGACCCTTCCGTCCCTCAATCGCCCCTGTCCGAAAAACGAAGAACCAGGGAACCGTTCACGGCCCCCTGGCTCTCTCGCTCTCAACTCATCGGTTCACGGACATCCCCACTCGATTGTGGGCGCACCACCGGTGGAAATGTACCAAAAGCCGGTGCCAGCAGGGATGGTGGTCTCGGTCGTGCAGCGCGTCGTCGTGAGCACCGTCTGGCCGCCAATGGTCTTCGTACCGGTCTTCGGATACCCCCAGGCACCGTCCTTGAACGAATATTCACGCCGCGTCGCACCCATCGGCACGAGAATCCGATCGCCGGCGGCAACACCCGTCGCGATCTGATTGAGATCGAACGGCGTGAGCGTAGGCGGCGCCACAAGATTCCACACCGGTACTGACGCCGTGCCGGCAGTGATCGCCGTCGTCGCCGCATCGGCCTTGAACGCGCCGCAGACGACGGTCCTACTCGCCGCTCACGATCTTGATGACAATGCGGAACAGCTTGCGACCTTCGACATCGCCGAAGGCCAGCACGAAATCAGGTGTCGTCTGCGACTCGCCGTAGCGGCTCCAGGCGCTTCCCTCTACCATGCCGTCTCGCCATTCCAGCTCGTAGCTTGTGCGGATGCCTTCCACCGTGAACTTGGGCGTACCCAACGCCACCGGCCACTTCACGTGCACCGTACCATCGGTGGAAACCTGTTCGAAGACGGCCTGAGGACGGTTCGCCGCCACCGTACCGTCCACACCCAGCAGATCGTTCTGCCACTTGGCAAGACCGTTCGCCTGCACCGCCGCCAGGGCGGCTTCCGCAGCGGCCACGTCGGGACTGGACAGCCCCAGTTCCGCGAGATAGGCGCCCGAGACCTCGAACTCCTTGCGCACACCGTCCAGCATGACGCCGACCCGAATCGGTGGCAGCGGCTGCATCCACACACCGTTCACGTAGGCGTAGGTCGTGTTCGCGGGAAGTCCCGCCGTCGTCACCTTCGTCAGGTCCGCATTCTGCAACGGGGCCGCCGCGCAGGAGGTTTCGGCATAGGTGACGTTCATACTGGAAAAAGTGCTAATGTCATAGAGGGTCGAATTCCCCGTCGGCGGCGCGGCCGTGAACTTGACTTGTCCTCCGTTGCGGCTGCCGCAGACCTGCGCACCTCCCGCCGAGGCATAGAGCGCGCCCTTGACTTCCAGCGTTCCGTCTACGCAGATGCAGGCGTCCCCAAAGGGACCCGTCGTGGCCCGAACGGCATTTTTGTTCGCCAAGTAGGCCGGTTGCAGGGGGATGTTCCGCACCCAGCTTCCACCATCGCCCCAGCAGAAATTCCCCCATTCGTCGTCGTCATAGAGATAGAGCTTGACACCCGAATTCACCGTCAGCGTCGCACCCGGCTCGATGTTCACACGCGAACCCGCCTGGAACTTGGTATCCTTTGTGATCGCCAGCGAAGAGCCGTTTTTGAGATTGACCGTGATGTTGTCCATAAGCGGCAGTATGAAATTCGACGAGTCAAACGAAATCGAACCCGCCTGAAGTTTGACGATGCCCAAGGATACCGATGCGTTTTCGTCGATGTCGACCAGCAGCCGGTCGTTCACCCCGTCATATCGCTTCGTCACCGAACCCGCAGTGATGCCGAACATCGAATCGGACGCATTGGCGGCGAACAGTTTCACATCGGCGTGGTTGTCGCTGGAATTCGCATTGATCCACGCACCCAGCTTCTCGGTAGCTCCCGAATGCACCACCAGCGGACTCTCGATGCTCTGCACGTAGTACTGGCTGATGGGAAAATCCCGCTTGGTTTTAGCCGCTGTGGTCATCGCCAAGGTACAGCTGCCGCCCTTGAAGTCAGTGAAGCGAAACGCCTCGTAGACCGTTGAACCCGACCGCGCGTGAATCACTCCCGACTCGACAGTTGAGTCGACCACGCCCGGGCCCGTGACGAATCCCCAGGCAAAAAGCTTGGCGCCGGTTTGCAGATTCATCGTGCTGCCCGTCCCCATTTCAAGGCGTCCGTAGGGGCCCTGGATGCCCACATTACCGCGCTTCGAGCTCGTATTGACGGAAATCAGCTTTGCCGCCAACGACACCTTACCATGCACGTTGACGACCGCACCTGCTCCCAAAGTCAAGGTGCGATAGGCGCTTGGCGCGGTACGGGTGGCATCGGCCGGCGGCACATCCTCCACGACCGTGTGCGCGTCATCGCGCGGCACGAGCAACGTCACGCCACTGGGGATCGTATACGTTCCCGCGCCCACAACACCATCGCTCACCAGCACGACGACCTTGGAATTGCTCGAAGCGTTCGCAGCCGCGAGGGCGGCCCCCAGATCTGTGTAGGGCGTATCTGGAATCCCCTTCAAGATGAATACCGGCGTCTCGCTGGAAATGTAATCGACGCCGATCATGGTATTGAACGTGCGGACAAAGCCGTCAACCTTTTGCGCCGTCGAAAAATAGATTTTGTTCTCCCCCGCCGCGTCACAGGTGTACCAGCCGAGCACCTTTTGTCCGCTCGGCGGTGAAGCCGTCAGATTCAAATTCATCGTGGTGGCAATCTCCTGCGCGACACCCGTGGACGACACCGTCGTCGTAGAGCCCGCGCACGTCACCTGATAGCTGCCGCAAGAGGACGGCAGACAGGTGTAGACGACCGGCGGATTGCGCTCGAAGTAGGCATAGTAGATGGTCTCTGTGGGACTGCCGTCCGAAGTACTTTCTGCAGAGACACGGCCGGCAAACATATTGTCGGTACCCAAATATGAAGACGGGAAAGACGGCGGCGTGGTCTGTTGGCTTGACCAACCCACAAAATGGTAACCGTCGCTTGCCTTGGCATGGAAGTATAACGTCTGCTGGTCCTTGCCCTCATCTTCACCACAATTGAAGGAGCGGCTGGAGGACATACTCCATCCCGTCGCATTTGCGGCAGGAGGTGTCTCCGAATCCGAGACATAGACGAGCCCATTGCCCGTGGACACCGCCGTACCCATGCCGTAATGCTTACTGTGGGACGCCCAGACCGAAAGCCCCGATCCAATCAGCAAAATCGTCAAAAGAATCTTCTTAATCATCGCACCCTCTCCGATTCTGCTCGACGCATTCTAGGTCGGCACCCCGATTGCCGCCATTTATTTTAAATGTGTTTCGTCTTCTCGTAGACATGGTCGTATTATACCACATTTTCTCTTGCGGGTGCAGATTTTCTCGGCCCCATCCGTCCGAGGTGAAAAGACAAAGTGAATGCAACCCCTCCGCGGAGCGGAGGTTGCATTCACTTTGTCGTTCGGGTTTGTTGCATTGAATCTGCCGCGGACTAGGGGGAGTTGCATTCTCTCCGCCTAGACGAAGCGACGGGGAGAACT
>JAZUGW010000192.1:0-23437 GCA_045641465.1 Kiritimatiellia bacterium
CGCCAGCCGCCAAAGGGAATCTTCCAGCTGCCCCAGCCCGCGCCAAAGTCGCGTGCATCCTCCCACACCGTCGCATGCGACGGCATCGTGAACGTCGAGGCCGCCAGCGCATTCGAACTCACCAAGACAACGCGCCAGCCCTGCGCGATGTCTTCGTCGGTGATGGGCGATGCCGAATGTAAAATTGAAAATGGAGAATGTAAAATTTTGGTGCGCCCTCCCGAATTCTCCATTCTCCATTTTTCATTTTCAATTTGGTTCGTGCCGCCTTCGACCTGGCTGACATCGTTGGTACCTGGCTTTGTACCCGCATCGTCGGTTCCGACGACGACCATGCCACCGACCAGTACCGCACCGACGAGCGAGATCGCGGCAACTCTACGCGCACCACACGCAAAACGTCGCGCCACCCAAATCGCGCCCGCACCGACGGTACAGACACCCACCGCCGCCGCGCTGGCATACGCGGCGTAAGTCGGCAGATTATGGATCGTCTCGGCTATTTCGTACATGGGACAATTATACATAATATCCTTCTTCCTATGAAGCAAAATAAACACTAAGTTTCACACACACGTTGTAAGCGCTCGCTGCGCGTTCCATCTGTTCACGCGGCTTGATCTCTCCGGGGTTGTGCTTGAATTCACTCATGCGACATCTGGCAACTGGTAATAGTAGTTGTAAACCTTCTCCTCAAAGGCGGCACGCGCCTCGTCGGAGTTCAAGTCATCCGGGAGCAGCGAGAACAGCGTATCACGTATCTCCTTGCGGACCAACGCCTTGGCTTCGTTCTTGTTGCGCCAATCATCAATGCCCGCCGTCAGGATCTGAAGACGTTTCAGCAGTTCCTTGGCTACGGACTTGACCTCCTTGACGTCTGCCGCCGACAACTTCTTATCAGAAATCAGCATCTGGTAGACAACATACTGTTTCTGATTGTCGAAATCTTCCTTCTCGTACTTCCTGCCCTCTTCGTCAATGTTCTTGATCAGTTTCAGGATATCCTGCAGCGCCTTTTCAATCGTCGCTTTTTCATGGGCATTGTTGTACTCATCGACAATCTTTTTCAACTCCTGGGCGAAATTCGTCGCTGCCGGATTGTAGGCCATTGCCTTCGCGATGACATCCTCGGCGCGTTCCGTCAAATCTTTCAACAAGAGCTTTTTATACTGATACTCGCTGACCTTTTTCTCCAGACGCGAATAGTCGAGCTTGCTGATGTCGATCTCGACCGTTCCAAGTTTGTTTCCAACTTGGTTCGTGGCATTCACAATATGATCGCCAATCGTCTGCTGAAGTTCGGCCAACAACGCCCCGATGTCGCCTTTTTCACTCTCGCGATGATGTTCGAGATACGACCGGATTTCGCGTATCGCATTGCGCTTGGCACGCAGCGAATCGGACACGTCTTCGGCATTGATGAACTTGCCGGTGTCATCCATGCGGTGCGCGACGGTGATGAACGCACGCGCGGCCTTGTCCGGCGTCGCAACACTGTTCGCCGCCTCCAAAAGCTTCACCGCCCGCGTTTCATCCGTGGCCTCCACGAGGTCCTTCAACTTGAACCCATTCTCCGCCAGCAACTGTTTGTCCGCTTCAATCGCCTCTTCATAATGCTTCAAGAGTTCTTCGGTCTGGGGCAACGGGCTGGACGATCCTCCACCTGTCGCCGCGCCCGTGAAATCGGCAAGGGCACAACCAAGGTACTCTATCAGTCCGACGTAATCAATGATGACCCCATTGTGCTTACCCTCGAACACGCGGTTGGCCCGAGCAATGGCCTGCATGAGCGTGTGCGCCTTCAGCGGCTTGTCAAGATACAGCGTCCCGAGCGAAGGAACGTCAAAACCCGTCAGCCACATCGCGCACACAAATGCGACCCGAAACGGATTCTTCGCCTCTTTGAAGTCCTTCTCAAGTTCAAGATGACGAACGTGTTCTTTATAGGGTTTGATGTCGATGTTGAATTTCTTGAAATACTCGATGTCACCCTGCTCTTGACTGATGACGAGCTCCATTCGCGTCGCTTTCATCCAGGCGACCTTGTCCGTGAGCTCCTGCAGACGTTCCGCGCTCATACGCGCCGTCTTCTTTGGATCCTGAAGCTTGGCGTCAAGCTCGTCCGTATACGACTGCCATTCCTCCTCCACGGCCTTCCAAGTACGATAGGCGGCAATCTTGTTGACGCTCACAACCATCGCCTTGCCACTCCGCCACTTGGAAACGTAGTCACGCACGAAGTCCTTCGCGACGAGCTTGATGCGCTCCGGTGCCATGAAGACCATCACCTTGGACTTGATGGCATCCGCGACACGTTGTGCATCCTCCGGCGCAAGATCTTCCTGCTCGACCGCCTCCAGCAGTTCTTCGTTGAGCCCCGGCGTATTCAACCCCAGTTCATTGACCTTCGTATGATAATAGAGCGGCACCGTCGCATGGTCTTCGACGGCCCGTTTGAAGTCATAAACAGAGACAGGTTCGCCAAACTGGCGTTCGGTCAGTTCGCCACGCTGAAGCGGAGTGCCGGTAAAGCCAATCCGCGAAGCGTCCGGCAAGAAGCGCAACATGTTGTCGGCAAGGATACCATTGTTCGTCCGATGCGCCTCGTCCGAGAAGATGACGACTTCATGATCGGTATGAATCGGCGTCCAAGTCGATGAGTTGAACTTCTGGATCAGCGTGAAGAGGAAGCGATCGTTGCCCTCCAGCCGTGATTTCAGTTTTTCGCCGCTCCCCGGCATGCACGTCTTCGGCTGTGCCGTTCCCAAACATCCGCACGAGGCAAACGTCCCGGCGATCTGACCATTCAGTTCCTCGCGATCCGTCACCACCAGGAAGGTCGGCGAGCCCCCGGTCTTGCGCAGGATCTTCCACGCGAGGAACACCATCGAATAGCTCTTGCCCGACCCCTGCGTATGCCAGAAGACGCCCAGCTTGCCACCGTTTTCGCCGCGCTTCAAGTAGCTCTCGTAGGCATTGTTCACGCCCATAAACTGATGATTGCGGGCGAACACCTTGAACATGTTGCCGTCGTTGTGATCAAAGAGGATAAAGTTCTCGACAAGGTCGAGGAACTTGTCCTTGGGACAGATTCCGTCAATCAGCTTGTTGAGCGACACCTCGGCCGCATCCTGCTCCGTGTGCCGCTTCCACTCGCCGAAAAACTCCCAGTCGCTCATAAGCGCGCCGATCCGCGTCTCGTTGCCATTGGAGAAGACGCACATCGCATTGAAGCGGAAAAGTTCGGGAATGGACGCGAGATAGTCCTTATAGTTCCCGTCGTACCCTTCCTTCGCGAGATGCGACGGCTTCTTCAGCTCGACGAACAAGAGCGGCAACCCGTTCACGAACCCCAGGATGTCGGGCCGCTTCAAGTTCCCCTGGGCGCTCACCCACATTTCCCGCACTGCGAGGAATTCGTTGCTCGGCGAATCCGGATGCGCGAAGTCGATCAGCATCGCCCGCCGGGTCGCATTCTCATGCTCCGCTTCGTAGGCGGCATCGGTCACGGGTACCCCCTCGCGCACGAACTCATACATCTCGCAGTTCTGCTGCAACAGCGACTTGCCATGCTCAACCGTCGTAATTTTGGTGATCGCCTCCTCAACCTGCTCGTCCGTAATCCAATCGCCGTTGATCGCCTTCAGCGCCTTGCGAACCGATCGCAGAAGCACCGTCTGCGACTTGTCATCACGCCCCAGTGTGCCGTTCGGTCCGAAGGTCTCCTCGTTGAACGCGAGCACACTCTTCCACCCGTGCGTGTGCATCCGATCCGCCGCCGGTTCCTGAACAAGGTGCTGCTCGGAATATTCCCAGCTCATACCATCACCTCCCCACTCATCAGCTTCGGCAACAGACGGTCACGGGCCTCAGTGAGGGAGCGAATCTGCCTACCCAAAGACCGAGCCTCTGAAAACATCGGCGAAACAATAGATGTAAATGTCTTTATTTTATCGTATGCGGGGACAACAATACCATACGTCTTAACAACAACACCACTAATATTCTGTTGCCCCGCCCCGCTTGCTATCGCATTAAACTCCTCACGTAATTCAAAGAGCTTGCAATAAAGCCATTGCCATGAAACAACAGTCTCGTCCGCTAAAAAGCAAAGGGTAGCCTGATTACAACATGCGGGAGCATCTAGAATTCCCAAACGGCCAAGCGTTGGACTCGCATATATGGCCATCATCACCGTTTCTGCTGGAAACATCTTCGCAGAACTTCCCGCCAGGCCATCTGCGGTAATCTTTTCTTCCGTGTCAAATATCCAACAATCTTGAAGCTCTCCTGTTTTCACCCACGGCACATCACCTTCTTGCCAAAAAGCTTCATTACGACGATTTGGTGTACCGCCTGAGCCGATTTTCGAACAAACCTCTCCAATCGTTTTCTTTTCCCCTTTTCCATCCCCAAACCACTCGCGATACAGCCGCATGGCGGCCTCTTCCAAAAGCGCAATCTGCTTCCGGCAATTCGCAATCGCAGAATCAAACGGTTCAAGGCGACTTACAATTAGATCTTGAATGTCACGTGGTTTTTGATTAACCTCAAGTGACGCAATGTGATTTCGATTCAGGGTTGGGACCCCTGTACCTGCATTAAATGCAGAAAAATCAATGGATCGCAAAACATAGAAAACATACTTAGGATTATTACCCTTAAAATCCTTAACGTAAAGTGTCGTGTTCAACGGCCAAAAATCCTGCTCGATGTATTGGCCTCCGCCAATGCTCCCTGAACGTCCGATCACAACACCAGGTGCCCTTACCTTGGCAACATTGTGCCAACTAGAAACTCCTGTCGACGCAACGACAGGCACCGTGCCAGATCTGCGCAATGTCGCTGGCAAATCAAACCCACGCTGAAGTGTAATGAAGTCAGACAAGCAGATTTTTTCACTCATCATACGCACCATTCATAATCCAAGGTTCTTGAGATTGTTGTCGATTGACTTCATGAGCCCAATAAGCTCTTGCTGCCGCGTCAGCAGTTCGGCATGAATCTCCTTCATTCGCGTAGTGAAGTCAACGCCGTCGTCCTTCTGCGGCGGCACGCCCACGTACGCGCCCGGATTGAGCGAGAATTTCTTCTCGGCGATCTCCCTACGCGTCGCCGCTTTGCAAAGCCCGGGCACGTCTTTGTATTTGCCGGCCTTGCCGAACTTGGACACGAGCCATTCCCGTTCTGCGGCAATTTCATCCCGCGCCTTCGCGAGTGCCTCGGCCTTCGCGGCCGCGAGGAGCAGCGTCTTCTTCTCCTGCCGACAGCCCTTCGTCTTGGCCGCTTCGACTGCTGCCGCCTGCTTCCGCAAATCCGCCGCATCGCCCGCATCCTTCGCGACCTGATCGGCCTCGGCTATCGCTTCGTTATACTCAACGAGGAGCCTGGCATACTTTTCCGTCTCGCCGCGCCAGAGCCAGTGGATCGCCGAGATGTTTTTGATCTGCCACGGCGTCCAGTCATTGTGCGTCGTGTCGATCACGTGGAAATAGTTCCGCATGTCGAGGAAGAGCACCTGATCTTCAATGGCCTTGGGCTTCGCCTTGTCGTAGAACCACAGCGTACAAGGAAGTGACTTGGTGAAGAAGAAGTTGTTGCCAACGGACAGCATCGAATCGACATGCCCCGTCTTGAGCAATTCCTCGCGGATTGCCTGTTCGCGTCCATCGGCATCCGGTGCCGAGGCCGCCATCACGAACCCCGCCTTGCCGGTCGGTTTCAGATAGGCGTAGAAATACTGAATCCAGAGGTAATTGCCATTCGAAACGATTCCCTCCTTGTTCACGCTGGGGAGTCCCCACGGCAAGCGTCCCGCCGCGCCAGCAGTCACGCTATCCGCCTTGAGTCCATGACAGTTGAACGGCGGATTCGCCATCACGTAGTCGCACGTGCCGCGCACCGCGTTCGCGTCATGGAAGAACGTGTTCGCGCCCTCGCCGTACTTGATGTGCTCCGCGTCGAAACCATGCACGGCCATGTTCATGAGACAGATCTTGCCGTTCGTATCGGTCTTTTCCTGTCCATAGAACTTGAGCGCCAGATTGGCGTTGCCGCCCTGATCCGCGACAAAATCGCCCGACGAGACGAACATGCCGCCCGAACCGCACGCAGGATCGATGATGCTGCCATTCGTCGGCTCGAGGAAATTGACGATCAGTCGCACGATCGCTTTCGGCGTAAAGAACACGCCATCGTCGCTTGCCACCTGCGGGGCAAAGCAACCGAGAAAATATTCGTAGATGCGCCCGAACGCATCGTCGCCCAGTCGCGGAATCTTCTCATCCGCGAAGTTGCGGAGAAGCCCCCGCAGCAAGCTCGGACCGAGCGAGCTGTACGTCTTGGGGAGAATGCCCTTCAGGATCGGCTGGACATCCTCGATCAGCGTCATCGCATCATTGACGGCCTTACAGATATCCTGATCGCCCGGCAGGTTCAGAAGATAATCGTACCGCGCCTTCTCGGGGACGAACATCGCGCTCTTCGTCGCAAAGTCATCCGGCACCACAGGTCGCGCCTCGCCCTTGCGATTCCGCGGCCAGGCCGGATCCTCGACCAGTGCCTTTTCCACCATCCGGAAACGATAGGTTGCATGCCGAAGGAAAATGATGCCCAGAACAGGCATATAATACATTTGCGACGTCAACGAAGACTCATTCCGCAGCGAATCCGCCGTCTCCCAGAGATTCGCTTCCAGTTCTTTCAGCGTCGTTTCTTTTTCTGCCGATGTCATGTCGTATTCCGCACCTACTCAAGCCGCCTTTTCAACGGCGACGCATCCACGGCGGCTAAATAAAGAAAGCGTGCCTCGTTCGAGATATCTCATCTGGGGCACCGCTAAGAGCCCGTAGGGAATACCAAGAACGGGCACGCAGAACCGGTGCACAATAAGGCCTGGGTACAAGATACCCAGTGTGCACAGTCCTGCGCAGCCACATTCTTCGCCCCCTACTTGAAATTAGCGGTTTCCAGATGAAGCAAAAAATGCGCTTACGCACATTTGTTGTTGGTAGCGACACGGCATGAGAAAACAGGTCAGACCGGTTTTCTCACGGCATCGCCACCGATATCAAAGAACCAATGTCGTACGGGCACCCGCCCGAACAACGGTGGATATTATATCAAAAACACACCGCGATTTCACCCACCTCTTCAATGTTCTTCCAAACAGCGTGTAGAAAACGGCGTTTTTACTTTTCGAGTTACATTTCCGTCCAAAGGTGGTATACTGTTGACATGAAAAATCTACACTTCTCCCTCGCGGTTGTCGCGGCGATTTCCGCAGCGACTTGCTTTTCCGCCTCGACGTTGACCCTCGCGCAACGGGGTACGCCGGCCGGCTATACCATCGTCACGCCCGCCCAGGCGAGCGAGGCCGAACGATACGCGGCCGAAGAACTGCAGACCTTCCTCGCCAAGGTCACCGGCGAAAAGCTGCCGATCGCCACCGATGCCGCACCGTTGCCGGCTCGGGCGATCCTCCTCGGCTCGACCACGCATACGGCCACCGTCCTGAAAGAACCCGCCTTCAACCTGAAGTCGCTGGGCGACGACGGTTTCCGCCTCGTGGCCAAACCGCCGCATCTCGTCGTGCTCGGTTCGCCCCGGCGCGGCATCCTCTACGGCGCCTATGAAATCCTCGAAACCTACGCCGGCTGCCGCTGGTACACTTCGTGGCACAGCCGCATTCCCGCGCGCGACGCCGTCTGCGTACCAACCACGCTGAACGACACCCAGAAGCCCGCCTTCGCCATGCGCCAGCCATTCTGGTACGACTACATCCAAAACCTCGACTTTGGCGCCCGCCTCCGCGTGAACGGCTACAACCATACCGGCAGGACCGTGCCCGCGAAATTCGGCGGCGACGACTTCCGCTTCGGCGGCGGACTCTGCAGCAGCCACACGTTCAACATGCTTGTTCCGCCCAGCGAATTCTTCGCGACGCATCCCGAATACTTCAGCTTCGAAAACGGACGCCGCATCAACGGACGCACCCAGCTCTGTCTCACGAACCCCGATGTGCTGCGCATCGTCACGGAACGCGTGCTCGCGCGCATCCGCAAGGATCCGACCGCCAAGTTCTACGGCGTCAGCCAGAACGACTGGCACCACTTCTGCCAATGCGACAAATGCAAGGCGATCGACGAAGAGGAAGGAAGCCACGCCGGCACGATGGTGCGTTTCGTGAATGCCGTTGCCGAACGCGTGGAAAAGGAATTCCCGAACGTGATCATCGAAACCCTCGCCTACCAGTATACGCGCAAGCCGCCGAAGAAGACGCGCCTTCGGCACAATGTCGTGCCTTGCCTCTGCACGATCGAGTGCGACTTCGCACGCCCGATTCCGCAGAGTCCCTACCAGCAGAACATCGACTTCCTGCGCGACATCGCCGGCTGGAAGACCCAGACGGACCAGCTCTACGTCTGGGACTACACAACGGACTTCCACCACTACTGCTTCCCCATGGCGAACGTCTACACCCTGCAGGACAACCTCAAGTTCTTCCGCGACAACAACGTGAAGGAAATCTTCGAGCAAGGCGCCTACCAGGGGCGCCACGGCGATTTCGCCGAACTCAAGGGCTGGCTGCTCGCCAAGCTCATGTGGAATCCCGACCAGCCGCTCGAACCGCTGCTCGCGGATTTCTTTGACGGCTACTACGGCAAGGGCGCCCCTTTCGTGCGCGCCTACTGCGAAGAGCTCCACAAACGGCAACGCGCCTGGTCCGCCGTCCCCACACAGCCGTTGCGCGAGAATGTGGACATCTCCCACGGCTCTCTCTCCAACGAATTTCTCGACTGGGCCTCGGCCCAGTACGCACGCGCGATCGCCGCGACGAAGGACGACCCCGCCACTTCCTACAACGTACGGATGAGCGCCTTCGCCGTCGACTACACGCGCCTTGAACGCCTCCGTCGATCGTATACGAAACTCCTCTGGTTGAAGGAGACGCCGCCGGACTTCTCGGACTTCCACAAGCAGCAGGACCTCGCCCGCAAGCTGCTCGCGACCTTCCACGAGGCCAAGACGATCCGTCTTTCCGAAAACATCAACCTGCACAACGCGACCCTGCAGGCCTGGCAGAAGCTCGTCAATGCGCCCAAACCGACGACGCGTATTTCCCCGCGTGCGGGCGAACTGGAGGAAGCCGACTTGCCTCTCTTCAACAAAGGCACCTGGGGAACGTTCGTGGATGATCCGAAGGCGGCAGACGGCAAGGCGCTGAAGCTGTTCAACACCCATTACGAGTGGTGTACCCAACTTCATCTCGACCGGATCGGCTACGAACCCGGCCAGACCTATCGGGTACGCATTCGCGTCCGTGTGGAGAAGCAGGGTGCGGGCATGGCCTTCTCCACTGGAATCTACGATTTCGCCAAACGGCAGTCCGTCACTTCCAAGGCCCTCACAACGGAAAAAACAACTGCCGACTACGCATGGTACGAAGTCGGCAGTGTCGTGCTGAACGACAACCAGGTTCTTTGGATCGCCCCCGGACGCTTTGACGACCAAGGGGCTTCCGCCATCAAGGCTGTCTATATCGATAAGGTCGATTTCGCACGTGTGGCTCCTTAACGGACCTCGAGTTTCACCGGACCCAGAAGGCCGTACGGCACCCGCGGTGCATCGGCCTTCGGGGTATTCCGGCTCCAGGTCTTGCGCTGTTCTTCGGGCAGGCCGCTATCGAAGGCGAGACGGTTGTGCCACGTGCCCGTCACTTCGACCTCGATCGTATTCGCACCCGCCTTCACGAACGGCGTCACGTCCAGACGGTACGGCCACGTCCACGCCGTGCCCGCGTTCTGTCCGTTGATCCGCACGGCGGCGATCACTTCCACACGACCCAGATCGAGGATCGTCTGAGCTCCCGCCTCGGCGAGGTTGAACGTGCGACGATACACGGCCGTACCCGAGTAGGACTTCGCCTCGTCGGATCCCGCGAGTTCGCACCACGGTACGAGCTTCGCCAGCGTGAGCGCCTCGTCGCGTCCCCAGCCCTTCTTGTCGAAGGTCACGTTCCACGCATCGTCCAGCGCAACCGTCGTACGCACCGCCGGCAACGCCTTCACCGCATCGCCATCCGACACGACGAACACGCTCTCGCTCGGCGCGAACGCGAGCGCGACTTCCGCATCGCCATTCGCCTGCGGCTTCACCGCCGCCGCGCGAGTCTTGCCCGTGACGGCATCCCACAGCGTCCAGCGCTTCGCCGCGCCATTGCGCAGCACGACCTTGCCCGAGAAGCCGCGTTCCGCCGGCGCCGCGAAGAAGTACCAGTGGCGCGTCCCCGCTTGGCGGTGGCTCCACACAAGGCCCTTCGCGCCGTCACGCGTGCGACCGTTCCAGTCCGTGCCGTCATCCGACACGACTTCGACGTCACCCCGGCAACCCGCCGCCTTCAACGCCGCGACGAGCGAGCCTTCGCTCACGCGATCGGCATACGCACCGCCCCAGATTTCCGCGACGAGCTTCGCGAAGCGAGCCTCGTTCGCGCAGCCGCCCACGAGCGTGGCGATGGACTTCGGACGCTTCCCGCACACGCGGCCACCGGCCTTGACGCCGCGGAGGATGCCCTCCAGCGTCTCCGGCACCATCTTCTCGCAGTCCGGCAGCCACAACACCGCATACGACGCACCCGAAGGCAGCGTCCAGCGCCCGTCCTTCACCGTGAGGCGATGGAGCAGCGCATCCTGGTTGCAGTAGTCGTAGCGATAGCTTTCCGGCACGTCGACCAGCGTGAACTTCGGCTTCGCATTCGCCTCGTCGCCCAGATAGTAGAGAATGTCGCTCACCGTCTCGCCCGACTCGGCCAGCACCGTGCAGCGGGCGATGTAGTCCGTGAACGCCTTCATCCGCGGCCACCAGGTCTGTCCCCGCAGGAACGGCGAACCGATGCCGCCGCCGAAGCTCGTGCCTGGCGCCTTGAGGTCCGTCTGCGGGTGGTGCGTGAAGGTGTGGAAGACCGGATGCGTCACGCCGAGCGCGTAGTGCTCGTCGTGGTAGCTCTTGAAGAAGCGCGGACTTTCGTTCCACGTGAGCTTGAAGCTCGTGAAGGCTTCCGCCGCCACCCGCCTCTTGCCGTACATCTTCGCCGCGCTGACCGTCGGCCGCACATCCTTGAAGTCGCTGTCGCCGACGTGTCCAAGCGGCGACTTCGGCTGCCAGTATTCACACATCGGCACGTCGCAATAGCGATAGTAGCCGAGGATGTCGCCCGGCAGGACATCGCCGAACGCCGTCTCGAAGGACATGTCGAGCTTCCGCTCGTGACAGAGTTCGGCAACGCGTCCGAAGAAGTTCTTCTCGATCTGGTCGCCGAGGAACACACGCCAGTCGCGCAGGAAGCGCGAGGTCGACTCGCGGTCCTTCACCACATAGCCGATGATCGCCGGGAACCACGGCTGCAGCTTGTAGCCGTAGCGCGCCTCGAACTTCTTGTCGAGACCGGGCGTCCAGTTCTGCGTCACGCATTCCCAGCTGTCGAAGAGCGCGCCCTTGAGGAGTCCGTTCTTCAGCACGCCCTTCTGCGGATCGGTGAGCTTGCCGATGTAGCCCGCAAAGCTCGCGTTCACGCCGTGCGGCGAGAGCTTGTCGCATTCCCAGCCGGTCGCCTCGACAGGCGCGGGACCGTTGCGCTTGTTGTCACGCACATGGACGATGCGGAAGATTTCCCAGTTGCCCTCGGGCGCGTTCCAGGTGACATTGCCTTCGGCATCCGTCTGCGCCGTGAGGTCGAGGACCTCCTGCACGGCGGCGGACGACTTAAGCGCGACGGGATCGCGGCGCACGAGCGAGCGCAGGTTGCGTCCCGATTCACCCTCGAAGTTGTCCGGATGCGCCTGCGAGATGAACGTGAACTTGCCGAGGTTGATCGGGTATTCATTTTCAATCGTGATGCGCAGTTTCTGGTACGGCGCGTCGTCCGGCAGCGCGATGGACCAATTACCGCCGTCCTGCCAGGTGGCACGCGGATTCTTGAAGCTGCCGACTTGCGTCTCGCGTCCGTCGGGTGCGACACGGGTGATCGTCCACTTCACGCCGTCATGGTAGACGCGCGGACTCGCCCACGCCTTCACCCCCGGAGGTTCCATCGTACGCAGCGGCGCGCCGCCGAAGTCGAGTTCGACCGTCCAGCCGCCCTTCGGGGCCACCGGCAGATGGAAGGCCTTCCCCTTGAGGAAGAGTTCCTTCCACTGCGCTTCCAGCGGACCCGGCGCGGACACGCCTTTGGGCGAATAGAACCCCGGGGTGTGCGTGAACGGACAGATATCCCCTTCCGGCACGCGGAAGGCGACCGTCGCGACATTGTGCAGATCGGGTCCATTCATCTTGATCTGCTTTTTCACGAGCTTCCCGCCCTGCACGAACGCACGGGCATAGGCGAGCTTGCGCATCGCTTCGCCGTCCTTGATCCACGGGCCGCCGCTCATCGACCAGCCGGGACAGTTCTGCATGCGGAACGTGAGGCCGAGGCGTTGGCACTCGGTCGCCGCATAGCGGATGTGGTCTTCCCACTTCTCGCTCAGGCAGTAGACAGGATCCGTCACGCCCGGCCAGAGGCCGCGTCCACCGATGTTGCCGTGGAAGAGCTGGATGCCCGAGAGACCGGCGCGCTGAATCGCCTCCAGGTCGAGCGTCAACCCCGCCTTCGTCACATTACCGTTGATCAGGTGGAACCACGTCTCCGGATGGGCCGCAACCGGCGGCGCCGCGAACTTCGCCGCGAGCGCATCATCCGCCCACGCCGTCCGCACCGAGCAGCACGCGAGTACCGCGCACACCGCAGCAGCGCCCCAAAGCGCACTCGAACGATCGAACTTGCTTTCACTCATTTTTTCGTTCCCCGCATGATTGCGACACCGGCCGAGCAACCGAGACGCGTCGCACCCGCCTTCACCATCGCTTCGGCTTCTTCACGCGTATGGATGCCGCCGGCCGCCTTCACACCCATCTTCTTGCCCACGGTCTTGCGCATCAGCTTGACATCCGCCACCGTCGCGCCGCCCGAGGCAAACCCCGTCGAGGTCTTCACGAAGTCGAAGCCCGCCTCCTTCGCGAGCTTGCACGCAAGCACCTTCTCCTCATCCGTCAAGTTGCAGCACTCGATGATGAGCTTCGTCAGCGGCGCCGGCTTATCGATGGCATTCGGCGTATCCTTGCACGCGGCGATGATCAGCTTGAGCTCGTCAAGGCAGGCCTCGGGATCCGTCTTCAGCAGACGCTGGTTGATCACGAAGTCGAGTTCCTGCGCACCCATGCGGACGGCGTCCAGCGCGCTGAAACACTTGACATAGGCGCTGTCCTGACCGAGGGGGAAGCCGATCACCGTGCAGACCTTGACAGAGGTCTTCTTGAGCAGCTTCGCCGCCAGCGGCACTTCCGCCGGGTTGACGCACACGGACGCGAATTCGTACTTCTTCGCCTCACGGCAGAGTTTCTTCACCGCATCGGCCTCGCCGGCCGGCTTGAGAAACGTGTGGTCGATCATTGATGCCAGTTCTTTGAGTTCCATCTTGAGCCTCTCCTTTCATTCACTTGACTTCGCTGCGCATCGGCACGGACGGCTGTGCCCCCGGACGCGACACCGCGATGGCGCTCGCCTTCTGCGCGAAGTCGATCGCCTCTTCGATGCTCTTCCCTTCGGCGAGCGCCACGGCAAACGCCCCGTTGAACGTATCGCCCGCCGCGACGGTGTCGATCGCCTTCACCTTCTGCGCCGGCAGGATGCGCCCGAGGTCCGAGCTATAGCAGCCATGCGACCCGAGCGTGATGATGACATGCTTCACGCCGCGCTTCAGCAACTTGGCCGCCGCCGCAGATGCGGTCTTCTCGTCCACGACCTTCACGCCCGTCAGGATTTCCGCCTCGGTCTCGTTCGGCGTCGCCCAGTCGATGCTCTTGAAGAGCGCCGCCGGCAGTTTCTGCGCCGGTGCCGGATTGAGGATCACCGTCACACCAGCCGCATGCGCCTTCTCGGCCGCCGCCAACACGGTCGGCACCGGCGTTTCAAGCTGCATCAGCAGAATGCCGGCTGACGTGATCTCCTTTTCGAACGGCGCGAGGTCTTCGGCCGAGAGCGTGCCGTTCGCACCGAGCGTCACGAGAATCGCGTTCTGCCCCTTCGCATCCACGAAGATCAACGCCGTACCGGTGGGATTCTCCTTGTCCACCACGAGCTTCACGTTCATGCCTTCCTTGCGCATGCGCGGCGCCGTCTCGCGTCCGAAGCGATCGTCTCCGACCTTGCCAATGAACGTACACGCGCCCTTCTTGCCCGCGAGACGCGCCACGGCCACGGCCTGGTTCGCGCCCTTGCCACCCGGACACATCAGGAACTTCTTGATGCCGAGCACCGTTTCCCCGGGAACCGGGATCGTCTTGCCCACGGCGGTCATGTCCATGTCAGTACTGCCAATCACCACGATTTTCTTCATTTCGACTCCTCCTTGGTTAACAAAATTTCACGGTTGTTTCATTCACTTGCGTACAACGACCTTCAGGCCTTTCGGCAGGCGGCCTTCGATCACGTTGAGCGACACGTTCGCCCCCCGGATCGTCGCCGTACCGAACGCCCCGCCGGTGGACCAGAACCACGTGCCGTCTTTCGCGGCGAAGCTCATCGTCTTCGACGGCGCCGAATACTGGAAGCCCGGCCAGGTCACGACGAGACTCCACGCCGCCATCGAGCGCGCGTAGTAGTGTCCGCATTCCGGCTCGCTGAACGGATTCCGGCGCGAACCGTTGTGGCGGTTGCGCACATCGCGCACCGTCCGCAACGCCTCTGCGTCCATCCCCACCAGGTTCATTCCCGCGGCCGCCGTATACTCGATACCCGTCCAGGCTTCGCAGTAGTACGGATACGGAATCAGCGGACGCTTCCCGTCCGGATAGTACGTATTCATCAGACCCGCATCGTCGCCCATCGCGTAGCCGCGCATGTTCGTGAAGTGGTCGGAGAAATCGGCGAGGTAGTTCTTCGTCGCCACGGTTTCGAGGTTCTTCTTGATGTTCGCGCGGTTCGCGAGGTCGCCCAGCCCGAGCGTCCAGGCCATGTTCTGTCCCGCGAGCGCGTCCGCCTCGCAGCCTTCGCCCACCTGCAGATCCGGCGCGCCGCTCTTCGGGTCGGTCGGGTCGACCGGCGTCTTCGTGTTCGGCATATAGACGATCTGCTTGTAGAACAAACCGTTGAACAGCATCTTGTCCGTCAGCGCACGGCCGCTCTCGAAGAGACGGCGGCACTCGGCGGCGAACGCCGTATCGCCCATCGCCTTCGCCATCTCCTCGCCCGCGCGCAGCGCACCCAGATACCAGAATTCGCACAGCGGATTCGGACCATAGTACCAGCAGTCCATCGTGTTGAACTGCGCGCCTTCCATCAGACCGTCGCGGTCAACGTCCCAGCCGGCTTCCGCCTCCGGCTTCCAGGCGAACGCAAGGGCCTTCTTCGCAAGCGGATAGTACTTCTTCAGGAACGCGTCGTCGCCCGACAGCTGCCATTCGCGATACGTCTGCAGCAGCGTGCCCATCTGTCCGTCAGCCGCCGTGATGCTGATGCCGCGATGGCCGCGCGGACGCATCCCGAGCGGCAGGTTGCTGCGGTAGAAGGTCTTGCCGTCGTCCTCCATCGCATACACGAGTTCGACATCGCGCATCGAACGCGCCAGTTCGCCGAAGAGATAGGCCGTCGCATACTCGTAGTTCCACACGTGCGTGCAGTTGCCGTCGCAGCTGCCCCAGTTGTCGCCCGTGCCTTCATAGACCATCAAATGGCCCGAGGCGATGCGGAACACCGTGGGGCTCTTCAACACCGCCGCCGTCGAGAGCGCCGCGTCTTTCACTTCCGCCGGCAACGACGACGCGGCGAATGCCGAGACGAACGCGCGCGTGCGCTTTTCGAGTTCCGGGATGCGCGGCGCAATCAACAGGAATTCATTCCACGCGTCGTGGTAGCGCGTCGAATACCAGTTGCGCTCTTTCTCCGGACGCTTGCTCCAGCCGCTCTTCGCCGGGAAGTACCAGGTCACGTAGAACGTGAACGACGCCTTCGCGCGCGCGGCCAGCGTCTTCTTCACCGCCAGCGCGCCGAGCGGACGACGCGAATGTCCGACCGGCGCACTCAACGTCAGCTCGCCGTCGTCGGTGATGTCGTCCCAGAGCTGCAGGATCTCGCCGTTCCAGCGCGTCTTCTCGCAGCCCAGCCGCGCGGACACCTTACCGTCCGTCGCCACGCCCAGGCACACGGAATTCTGTCCGTCCGCCGAACTGTAGATGCCCTTGAATCCCTGCGACGAACAGAAGGCGTGTCCGCCCCCCTCGCCGGCGAGATTGCGCATCGCACCCGCGACGGAGACCTCCATCGGCGCATCCGTGAGGTTTTCGATCTCGTAGGTCAACACGGCGATCGGCAAGCCGCTCGCCTCGGCATCGCCCGGAATGAACGGGTTGAAGCCCTTCACACGCGCGCGGATCGGCAGGTTCGACGAAGCGAGATTCGCAACGCCAAACGGGTAGGCCGCCTCAAAGGTGGCCGATTGGAAACGCGGCAGTCCGAAGTTCGGCGAGTTGGAACCGTTTCCGCGTCCCGAGTTGGAGGAGTATTCGGCTTCCGTCAGGGGACCCGCCAGCATCCGCGTGAACGGACGGCCGTTGGCCGGCTTCGCCCACACGGCGAAGAACGGATTGCAATTGCCGTCATGCGGCGCCCCGCGGTCGGGCTTGTCCTTGATCTGCCAGTCGCGCAGTTCGCCGCGTCCGCCCAAGCCCACGCAGCCCGTACCGATACCGCCCATCGGCATCGAAATCTCGCTGAGATGGTCGCCGTCGAACCGGCGCACCACGGGCCATTCGCCCGGCTGCCAGTCCTTGAGCGACGCGAACTTCGCGCGGATATCGAGATCCGGCAGAAACACGCGTCCATCCTTCGCGCCCTCGATCTTCCCCTTGAACCCGCTGAGGTCCGCCTCGGAGAGGTCGAGCCGTCCGCCCGTCGCGCGAAACACGCCACGCCCCGTCACCTTGCCGCTCACGAACAGCGTCGCCGCCGTCACGTCGATGACGCCGTCGTTCACGAGCGTACCGGCGAAGCAGACC
Organism: Kiritimatiellia bacterium; assembly: GCA_045641465.1. Taxonomy (GTDB): domain Bacteria; phylum Verrucomicrobiota; class Kiritimatiellia; order RFP12; family UBA1067; genus RUG572. The sequence continues at coordinate 17,092 of JAZUGW010000192.1, forward strand.
GGCGCATGCTGATTCCACGTGCCGTTCGTAATTCGCAGCGTATTGCCGGCGGTCACGGTGACAGGTCCCAGATACGTTCCCATCTGCGCGTCGCTGAAGATGCGTCCACCGCCCTTGCCCACGGTGACGGCGAGATCCTTCGACAACGAGAAGGCGCTCCACGTGGCCAGACCGCCGTTCTGCGAAAGCTCGATGCCGGCCGGCGCCTTGACGCGCGGCATGCAGAGCTGCAGGTTGCCGCCGTCCGTCACGCGGATGCCCTTCACGGAAATCCCGTCGATCTTCTCGCAGACGGCGAACACGTCGCTCGCCTCTGCGCCCTTGTTCTTGACCGTCAGCCAGTAGTCGCCCGTAATCGTTCCCTGACGCTGGTCGAAGCGCGCACCGCCCACCGTGGCATCGTCCGTCAAGACGAGATTGCCCACGTGGGAACCGCCCGAATTGTAAGGCATGCGTCCGCCATTGATCAGCGCACCGCGTCCATCAGGACCTTCACCGGCGAGATAGATCGTCTGCTTCGCCAGCGGGAGGACCCGACCGCCGTTCGACATGTTCAGATCGATCTGCGCCCCCTTCTGCACGATGACCTTCTCGCCATCGCCCAGACGCTGCGACGGCAGCACCTTGACGCTGTTCGGCGCCTTGACGACATAGTCCGCCGCCGCGACAGCCAACCCCAAAGACACCACCGCACAGGCAGTGGTCCAACGAATGAAGAGTGTAGATGATTTTTTCATGTCTCTATTTTACACTATATTTTCCTTTTTGCCTAGTCCAACGTCTCTGTTCCTATCTGTTTCCCGCTCGAGAATCTCCGCTCACCTGCAGATGCGCAAACCGTTTCCCCAAATCAGCAGAGCATTTCCAAAAAAGCGGCTCGTTCACTGTTCGACGACTCAATTATGAAAATCAATCCCATCCCAATTCCATAAAACCTATCATGCGCCCTGTTGTCCCATTGCCCACAAATATGAAGTTCAACTCTCGCCCCAAAGATGATATAATGTCCGCAGTTGGCTTCGTAGCGAGGTTGAGCGCATTGGAGACATCTTAACCTCCACCGATTCGGAATTCTTGATGGAAGGTAATAGTACGCGGATGAAAAATGTGTGTTTGAGATTTGTCGTGGCTGGGGTGTTGTCCGTGGGAATATGCGGATGCCTCTCGATAGGGTTGGCTTCCAATTCTGCCTGGACAGGCGGCCCCACGAATGCCGCGGCCGCGACGGCGCTGGTGGCGGATGTCGTGACCCTGCCCGTTCAATTACCCTACTGGATTCTGGTGGGACTGGACGATGGATTTACAAGTTTGAACCGATATCTTGACGACCGTTCCTGGGAATCGAAACGGAGAAGGCTCCATGCGAAGTTCCGCAAGGATCCCGTGAAAATGGAGGCAACCGAGCCCGAATTCGGCTGGCGAGGAGCGTCGCTGGGAATGGTCTATGCGGATGAATCAATACCGCTGTCCGAAAAGTTTCTGATCGCACACGCAATGAAGTATTTGTCGTTCACCCGATTCGGCATCCCGATTGGGAAATACGGGGAAATTGCCGCATTGATGCGCCGTCGGGAATGGACGGCAGAGGCACTTCGAGCAATAGCACCCCAATTCAGTTTAGGCCGTAGTACCGGCTTGCCAGCCGAAGTACTGCTCGCCTACCTTTCAAATCCCCAAACCCCGCGGACGGTAGTTGAGAACTTTGCCAAGTTTCCAAGTTTTAAGTATCGCAATAATGAGACGTATTGCAAGACCCTGCGGAACGAGATCACCACCAACATCCTGGCGCAGGTGACGGCCGGAGTGTCCAATTCGCAAAGTTCAGCTGGAGACTCGGTTGGAGTGCATGAAGTCCTTTTTGGCGAATGCCTGCGAGATTGGCTCGGGAAAAGCTATGCCCGAAAAGCGCATTGGCGCAAAGGGGGTGATCGGAATCTCTGTGTCGTAGGGGTTCCACAGTGTCGAGAAGAAATCTTGATCGCGGGCATTCGGGCCAGGATCGTGGCGTTGCAGGGTGACTCGGCTGCGGCTAAATGGAAGGAAAACACTGAGTTCCGCGGAGCTGTCGAGGCGATGACGCTTGAGTTTGAAAGCATGGGCGACCGCGATCGTTTCCTCAAGGCGGTTATTCCCATATGTGGGTTGTGTGAACCGAAATGCTGGAGCCAGCTGCTTTTCGTTCCTCCGGACGATCCCAGCGGGTTGTACGGCATCTGCATTCAGTACGAACCATGTAAATCTCCCGCGCGTATTTTCATCATTGACCTGAGGTGCAATGCGGAGATTCGGTTCTGGGTGCCTTGGGGATATTCAAGCCAGCATGTCTGTTTTGCAGATTCACGGATACTTTGACATTCCACGGGAACAGCCCGAGCTCCATTTCAGGACGCGCGAGGTAGTAGCGCAGGTGGCCGAACTCGGCCTGCATGTAGCCCTGGATGCGGATCTCGCCGTTGGAAATTACGGCGCATCGAGAAACTATCTTGCGAATCTCAATGTCCATATTTAAAGAAATGGCGAGCCCAGAGGCACTCACTTTCTTTCCACCACACGGAGTTCCAGTCCACCCGACTTGCCGCCTCGCGCGATAGCATCGAAATCACCCACATCGCGGACAGTTCCCATCTTCAAGTCGATCTGTCGGAACACCCAGCCCGTACAGGAGTTGCTGGCGATTGTCACGAACCGCCCGTCCTGCGTTTGGAAATCATACTGATAGGTCTCAAAACGTCTTCTGTCCAGATCGTAAGCCCGCTCGAAGACCGAATCCCTAAAGACGAGCAGCCGGTGTCCCGTCAAGTTCTCGCCCCCGGACTCCCCTTGCGGTGAGGCGTAGACAGCCTGATAGACAAGCAGCGTCTTCACGCCGAACGCATCCTTCCACCAGAGAACCGGCCTGTCGCGCGCATTTACACGAACCATCGTATTCGTCAGACAGTCCCTGAACACCGGATGCTCAAGAGGTTGCCGAGACAGTTCATTCCTCGGGATCTCCAACCGTTCGACCTGGCCGGTCGTCGAGTTGCGGTCGAGAAACACAACGTCGTACGTCGTCTCGCTCGACTTGTACATCGCCGCCTCCAGCCAAAAGGTCGGCAAGTGCGCAAAGCCTTCGATGAAGTCGCTGACCACGCCCCAGTGCCCACCGTCATTCAGTACGCTGTAGCCAGGCGGATAGACGCCCGTACGTGTAACGGAATCGCGAACCGCGAAATCCTGCCGCCAGGCCTGCTCGCGAAAGTCCCATGTCATCGGAGGATAAAAGTCGGAACACTTGCCGGGCCCAAATATCCGGCAGGAATAGGTACTGGAGTAGGTGCATCCGCCGAAGACAAATGTTGCGAACAGAAGCATCATCACAGGAAAGACCCTCATAACGTCACCTCCTTGGCCGAAGGTTCCGTCGTCTGGCCGTCACCCTGAGGGCGCTTCACCGGCACACGGTGTGGAGCCGGGAACGAGACCTGAAGAACGCCCAAGGCGCTATCGGCAACGAGTCCGAGTCCGTTCTTAGCGTTGGGGCCGTTGTCGTACACACAGCACTGCCAGTGTGGTCTGCCGTCGACACCTCGGACGACTTTCACGTACGAGCCACTCTTCTCTAAACGGCGTCGGTTCTCTTTCATCCGACCGGAGAACGCAAGACACGCCGTGTCACGGCCGCCCTTCACGCAAGCGACACGATACAACTGCCGCATATCATAATAGGACCCTTTGAGCGGTTCATAATCCGCCAGGCGCGGTCGAACCGCGTCCAACAACGCCTGCGTACGAGCAGGCGCGCACCCGTCGGCAAGACCCGACTCGAGCGCCAACACCATCCAGCCGAGTCGTTCAGCAACGAGAGGCGTGAGGACGAGGTCCTTTTCCTGTGCCAGCTCCTTCGCGAGCCGCGCCTGGATTGCCGGCAGAAAAGCGCGGATGTTCGGACGACGCGTCAGACCGCCGATTTCAGTCAACGCGCACGCCGCAATCGGGAAGGCGCGCGTATCCGCATCTTCGCCAAGCAGGCGAACGCCGCCTTTGGACAAATCGACACACGAGACAACGTAATCTGTTGCGCGCACGAGCATCGGACGGAACCATTTGTCTCCCTCCTCCGAGGTCGATGCCGACCACTCGCCATGCCACGTCAAGGCCAGTGCTACCAATGCCGTATCGGCGAGGACACTCTTGCCGCCGGTCCACCTTCCATCCACTGCCTGCGTCCCGCGCAGGGCGCGCAGCACCTCCGGTACAGCCTCCCCACGATACAGACGCCGGCCCATCTGAGGATCGATCGGATCATCGTCGGGGAAGTCCTGATAACGCGCGATCTGCCACGGCATCGAAACGACATCCCCACAAAGCGAGAACGGAATATCCAGTGCGATGAACGGCCAGAAGAGGATGCTGAATCCAGGGGCCTCTTTCCAAAGCTTGCCCGCGAAACGGAAATCGTTCACGGTCATGTTCATACAGGCAAGAGGATATCGCGCACGTCGACCGAAGTCCCACTCAAAACAGGAATCCGCGCGACTCTCTTCCGGCAAAGTGCATGCGTCTGAAAAATAGCCCACCGAGCTGCATTGACATCCCGCAAACAGCAAGATACCACAGAACCCCAGCCCCCAAATTAGCTTTTCCCTCTTCATTCGAACAATCCTTCACCCATCACCACCGATCGACATGAATCTTCGCGGGGGTCCATTTGTCCTTCGGCACAGGGTTTTCCGCCGGATAACCGATCGGGATGATGTTCAACGGCATATAGCCTACGGGAATCGCCAGGATCTCGCGGACGGCTGCGATACGGTCTTCACCTGGATAGACGCCAGTCCAGACCGCGCCAAGGCCCAGTCCGTGCGCCGCGAGCAGGATGTTCATCGAGGCCGCCGCGCAGTCGTGGATCCAATACTCCTTGCCACGGCCGGGCAATCCGTTGTCGAGCGAACCGCACACGACGATCGCGAGCTGCGCCCCGTTACCAACGCGCGAATTCGGCAACCGACTGCCAAGCTTCTGAAGTTGCGCCTTGTCCTTCACGACCACGAACTCCCACGGCCGTTTGTCCATCGCGGACGGCGCGCACATCGCCGATTTGAGAATCTTCTCGACCTTTTCGCCCTCGACGGCACGGAGCGGATCGAACTTCCGCACCGACTTGCGCGTCTCAATCGCCGACAGGACGTCCGGCACGTTTCCGTCCGTCACGGACTTGATGCCCTCGCCCGCGCCGCTGAAGAACTCGGCCGAGCCCTTGCCGACAACCGAACCCGCCTTACGGACGGCGCGCAGTCCAAGATTCTCCGCCCTGTCACATCCGCCTAACGTCACCAGTGCGCACGCCAACACAATACCAATCAACACCACCGGTACGCACGCGCATGCCAGAACAATACCGACTATTTTCCTGTTCATCTTTTTCTCCACAATCAACTTCATCCAGTCAACATTTTACCCCACAGGGTCAGAGCGGAATCTCCTCCAGCCTGATGAGGTCGGTGCCCTTGAACTGGAAGAGGATCAGATGGAGGCGCGTGCCGCGCGCGAGCTCGGGCACGAAACGGTCGAACGCGTAGCGGCGCAACTTCTCGACGCCGTCGGCCGTCTTCGCCGCGAGATCCGATTCGGACGCTGTCGGCTTCGAGTACTTGAGCTCGACGATGTAGCTGTCGCGCACGTCGCCGTTGTAGACGCGCTCGGGGAAGAGACAGAAGTCGCAATAGCCGCGCGCGAGCTCCATTTCAGGACGCGCGAGGTAGTAGCGCAGGTGTCCGAACTCGGCCTGCATGTAGCCCTGGATGCGGATCTCGCCGTCGATGTCGCCACGGATGGGCGTCGTGTGCGCGAAGTCGTCCGCAAGGCGGCGGAGGAACGGCTCCCATTCGCCGCGGTAGGCCATGCGGCTCGCGAGGCCGTCCCACGCGATCCAGTCGGGACGCGTCGTACGGCGGTAGCTGTCGCGCAGGTAGTTGAATATCTGCAGCTCGACGCAGGCGTTCGGCACTTTGAAGTAGCTGCGGCCCTCCTCGCGTTCGGACATCGAGAGAATGCCATAGTAGTGGAAGAGCGAGCGGAAGTTGGCGGGCTCGATCAGGCGGTCCGCCGGGAAGCTCGGCACGAGCTCGAACGGGATGCGGCCCGTGGCGGCGATCTCCTCGGTGAGCGGCGAGACGTCCTCGACGTTCGGTTCGCCCGCGAGACGCTGCAGGTCGACGATCGTCTCGAGCTTGTCGTAGTCGGTCGCGATGTTGACGTCCACCATGTTCTTCGGCGGCTTGCCCTTCGCCACCATCGACTTGAGGTGGTAGAGCACCATGTCGGAGTTGAACACGCTCTCCTCGCCGATCTTCTCCTCGGCGAA
>JAZUGW010000193.1:0-2591 GCA_045641465.1 Kiritimatiellia bacterium
TTCGTAAATGTCAAAAGTGCCGACATAACCTGTGCTCGTGCCGCCCAAATCATGTCATTCGTTGAAGCCTGCCCCTGCTTGGCAAGCCTTATGTTCCCCTGGTATTGCTTACGCATGGCCGTACGAATAAAACCGTTTTCCGATTCGATACGGGCATGACAGATTTCAATGTACCCCTTTACACTGGCTTCAAGATCAGGTCGCTTTTCACACTGATATTTTTCCCGATATCTTTCAAAGAAGTAGAGCGGTCGAAAATCGACATTTTCAAGTGTTGACAACGTACTTCTCGCGCCCATCAATTCCAGTTCTCCCAGTATTCGCGCCAATTCAAGAATGCTTTGCGCATAGTGACGGAATTCCTCTACACTTTTAAAATCATAAAGAATGCGTCGTTCCCGAGCCAATTCGTTAACATCTAATTCGCGCATAAATGCCGCATAAACAGAACCTCCCAAATCTCCTCGATGGCGACCACGAATCACCTCCGTAACCTTAGCAAAACTTTCGTTCATGGCTTTGACCTGACGATTGGAAAAGGCCACGACGATCTCATCCAACGCTCTCTGGATTTCAATCCTCTGAGCAGGATCAATCAAAGGGGCCTCCTGCCTCCATCCAACGGTATTGGTCTGGGCTGATCTTTCCACGTGAGAGGGGGCACTAGCAACATTCCGCTTAGTCTCCACTTCACCCCGCAAATGGCCTGACTTACACCAATCCACTACAGTCACTGAAATGACGACCAGCAACAAAACGACAACAGCCAATGTTTTCTTCATCACGGATGCCTTTCCTGGATGACACGGCCATCAAGTGTGATGACACAGTTCGTACTTCGAGATAGCCAATGTCCATGTTTTTCGATCTTAAATGTACCGTTCTCATCAATTGTGAAAATCTGATGATAAGTACCAGAATCACCTATTAGTAAAAGTCTGCTCCCCTCGTCACTACGATCCTCCAGATCAGGAGCATTGATTTGCAAGTCAATGGGCCTGCCCTGAAAGAATCTAAACCAACCAATCGGGATTTTCCAATCCATATGCCCGGGAGACCAGTTCTGATAGGCACCGATTCTACCAGCCAAATCAACAGTCCAGTAGTTGCCGGGAGAAACCCGGCGCGTCGTACCTGCTCCTGGGTCTTCCGTATGCGAAAGCGAATTCGTGTAATTCGTCGTCGCGTAATATCCTTCCGGAGGGATGATGTCGTAGCAGGGGATTTCCGCCAGCATGATTCCCTCGAAGGAGACATGCATGGGGCCTACATAGTTGGTTGTCATCAGGGCGGCTCCACCGACCTCGCCAGCGGGAGGGCAGGGGTCGCCTCGGTATCGGTCAACCCCTCGGCAAACGATGTAGGCCGGCTCGACAAATTCCATCGACGGCCGATAGTCCACCTTCCCAAAAGAAACAGTGACTGGCGAAGAATGTGTACCGACAATTGGAGCCGTATAGACACAGTTTCCCCCTGAAGCATTGGTATAACTTCCAGAAAATGTGTTGTTATAGGATATTCGTTCTCCGACCTCATCAAAGGGCTGCGTCGCCATTATAATATCCGGCAGTTGCGGACTCACCTTGAACCGCACATCTTCTCCCACGCCATAGATGTGACGATTTGAACAAACTGTATTTTCAGGCGCCTTATAGACTGCCGTCAATTCCAACAGAACGGACGTCATGCCCGTGTGGACCGAAATGCGTTCGCTGGTCTCGTCTTCAGTGAAGGTCGCTTGTACCTCGATATCATTCTGAGACGTACTCGCCCGCAATCCCGTATTCGTCGAAATAGCCTCATAGGGTTCATACGGCGCGAGTCGGCGCGTCCCCGTCGGCCGGTTCCCCAGCACGAGATCGAGCCGCGAGAGGTTCCGCGTCGTCACGGCGAGCGTCCCGCCGTGTGGGCCGCCGTTCGCACGGAGCGTGAGAACGGTCTGCGTCGAACGCCGCGCGACATGATCCGTCGGAGAATTGTCGTAGGCGTCCTCGAAGATCACCGCCTTGCGGTCGAAGCCCACCGACACCCCGCCGCCCGCGTGCGTTACGACATGGGGCATTCCGCCTCGCTGCGACGAGCAGCCGCAGCTCGGTCCCGACGCGGCGAGAAGATACCCTTCGTACACGTAGTTGACATAGGCCGTGCAGCCGCCGCAGCCGCATCCCGCGCAGCAGAACTGGAGCGCGTCGCCCACATGCCGCACGCAGCAGCCGCCCGTCCATAAGAACGAGCCCTGCAGCCGCTCCGCCTCCGAGACGGTCGGCGTCGTCATCCCGTCGTCCGTCGAATAGCCGGGCGACACGGGCCAGCCGATGCGGAACCTTCCCACAGCCGCCTGCGCCTCCACGACGGCGGCAGCCGGCGCGAAGACCCGCAGCGGCACGTCCGACGTGACCGAATAGGTCGCGCCGATCAGAAGTGGCACGCGGTTCGTCTCGCCCGCCTGTGCAATGAGGACGGGATTGCCGAGCCGAGACTCGCCGTCCGCAACGAAACAGATCGGAGCCGGTCCCCGATCGGCAATGACATCGACGAAGTAGTAGGCATTCGTATTGACTTCGCCCGTACGCGGTGCAAGCACGATTCCA
>JAZUGW010000194.1:0-2825 GCA_045641465.1 Kiritimatiellia bacterium
CCGCGACCGCCGATGCGACTATGTCCAACCGTCAACAGCACGCCTTCGACACCGTCCACGCCCAACATGCGGCTGACCGATTCCGTGCAGGCCTGCATCGTCAGGCCCCGCGTCGTACCTTCAGGCATGTAGGCGTCAACCATCACCGTACCTTGGTCTTCGTGCGGAATGAATGCCGGCGGAATCGTCTTCGCCAGATGCACCGCCCAAAGCGTCAGCGCGGCGAACACCGCAACAAGGATCATTTTACGATGCGTAAAAACACTTGCGGCCTGTGTATACAAATTCCGTGACGAATTCAGAAGAACGTCAAAGAGACGGAAAGCCACCCATTTCCGCTTGTTCGGATCTGGCGGGCGCAGCAATACCGCACAAAGAGCCGGCGAAAGCGTCAACGCATTCACGGTTGAAAACACGACAGCCGTCGAAAGCGTGATTGAAAACTGCTGATAGATCTTGCCCGTGAGACCGCCCAGGAATCCGACAGGGACAAAAATCCCCAGCAAAACAAGGGTTGTGGCGATCACAGCCCCTGTCACGTCCTCCATCGCCTGGATGGCGGCTTCTTTGGCATTGAGTCCTTGCGACATCAACTCCTGAACGCGTTCGACGACGACAATGGCGTCATCGACGACCGTACCGATGGCGAGGACGAGTCCGAAAAGCGTCAAGATATTCACCGAATATCCAAGGACGGCCATCAGAATGAACGTCGAGAGCAAGGACACGGGAATCGTGATCGTCGGGACAAGCGTCGCACGCCAATCTTGCAGGAATATCCAGCAGACAAGCGCAACGAGGCCAATCGTCAAAAAGAGCGTGAGAATGATTTCATGAAGGCATGCGCGTACATAGTCCGTTGTGTCATAGGGAATCAACCATTCGAGATCGCCCGGGAATCGTTTCGCCATCTCCTTCATTGTCTTGCGGACGAGCTTCATCGTCCGAATCGAATTACCACCGGGCAACTGATTCAAATCGACGGAAATCGAAACCTTGTTGTTGAACGAATTGAAGTGCGTGTAGCCCTGTTCACCGAATTCTGCGCGTGCCACATCTTTGAGACGCACGAGACCTCCTGCCGAATCGCGTCGGACAATGATTTCTCCAAATTCTTCCGGCGTCCGCAAGCGGCCTTTGGAAATCAGCGTGAGCGAGCGTCCATCCAAATCAGGCGCCGGTGAAGAACCGACCGTACCCAATGAAGCCTGGATGTTTTGCTTCTTGATTGCAGCGACAACTTCCTCGGAATTAATGCCCTGAGCCGCGCAGCGCATCGGATCCAGCCACACGCGCATCGCCATTTTGGGTCCGTGGATCGATGCGTCACCGACACCCGGCACGCGGAGAAGCGCCGGTTGTACCACGCCGTACATGTAGTCCGAAACCTCGATACGCGAAAGTTTGCCGGTTTTAGACCTCAGTGTCAAGATGCCCAACTGGTCTTCGCTCGCACAACGAATCCGCAAACCGGTATTCTTCACTTCGACTGGCAGTTTTGAAGTCGCCTGCTGAACGCGATTCTGTACTTTCATCAAAGCGACATCGCGATCGGTTCCGACCTCAAAGGTAATCCCCAGCGAATAGTTGCCGTCATCCGTACAGGAAGAAGTCATGAACAACATGTCCTCGACGCCGTTCATTTCATCTTCAAGCGGTCCGGCGACGGTGTTCATCACTTCCTTCGCATTCGCGCCTGGATAGGAACAGCTGACGACGACGCGAGGCGGCTGCACATTCGGATACTGGGTTACCGGCAGATACCAGAGGGCAACTGCGCCAGAAATCGATAGTACAATAGAAAGAACGGCCGCAAGACACGGGCGCTCAATAAAAAAACGAGAAAAAGGCTTCAGTGCATCAATGGCCGCGCGAATGCTCACACGACGCCGACGCTTCTGAAGCCCCTCCTCCGACTGCAGATTTTGTGCTGGCATAGATTTTGATATTATCGCAAAACCGCTGGGAATAATCAAGCCAAAACGCGGTAGTAGCACGACTGGTAGGCGCCAGATCCCCCCGCGCGGGAGGCCCGTGCGCCCATCCGTCGTGCCAATGCCCCCCGCGCAGGAGGCCCCGTCGCCTGCCCGTCGTGCCAACGCCCCCCGCGCGGAGGGCCCCGCGCGCCTGCGCGCCGCGCCGCCGCCGGGCGGAAAAAAGAATGCGCGGGGCCCGTGCGGGCCCCGCGTGGCCGCGCGCCATGCGCGCGGATGGAAAAGGAAAAAGCCGGCGCCGCCCTACTCTCGCACGGGCGACTCCCGCACTACCCTCGGCGATGGGGCCCTTGACTTCCGTGTTCGGAATGGGAACGGGTAGATCAGCCCCTCCATGGCCACCGGCAGAAAATGCCGTCGTCATCGACAAAGAGAACCGCGACGCACGAGAAGCGGAAGATCCGCCTCATGTGAAGTCGAAATAAGCTAAGCCGCACGAGCGATTAGTACCGGTCGGCTCAACGCATCGCTGCGCTTGCACCCCCGGCCTATCGAGGTCGTGGTCTACGACCGCTCTTGAGAGACTTGCGTCTGGGTGGTCTTGTCTTCGGGGAGGCTTGGCGCTTAGATGCTTTCAGCGCTTATCCGTTCCGTGCATAGCTACCCGGCCTGCCGCTGGCGCGACAACCGGAACACCATGGGCACGTCACCCCCGGTCCTCTCGTACTAGGGAGTGCTCCCGTCAAACCACCTGCGCCCGCAGAGGATAAGGACCAAACTGTCTCACGACGTTTTGAACCCAGCTCGCGTTCCGCTTTAATTGGCGAACAGCCAAACCCTTGGGACCTTCTCCAGCCCCAGGATGCGAAGAGCCGACATCGAGGTGCCAAA
>JAZUGW010000195.1:0-44862 GCA_045641465.1 Kiritimatiellia bacterium
CCGACGGACGCAGGTGAAGACAAGTACGGCTGGGCCAATTTCGAGCGGGTGACGGATGTCGCCTTCGATCAGACGTCCTTCACCTGGGAGGTGCCGCCGGCATTGCGCGACGGGCGTTTCATGCGCTTCTTCCTGATGCAGACCTCCAACATCGGCGTGGCCATGGCGCACGAACTCGAATGGGTGAAGTCCACGAGCCAGCAGTATGTGCTTACGGGTTTCAACCCCTCAACGCGTACGGTGGTCGACTTCCGTTTCGGCGATGTTACATACGAAGCTACGACGGCGTTTTTCGGCCAGAACTGGACTGGTTCGCGCTACCTCCTCAATCAACAGAGCAACAGCTTCTATTTCCATGGCAAGAGCGGCATCTCTTTTGGCGGCCAACCGCAGCCGAACACGGACTATCGCGTGGTCGTGGATGACGAGAGTCGCCTGCTCCTCTACGCGAACGGTGTGTTGAAGGCGAATGTGAATCCCACGCGCGATGTGGCGAGCAACTCCCAGCTGGCGATCTTCGGCTGCAACAATGGCGCCAACCTTTCGTCCTTCCGCTTCTATCGCATGAAGATCGCGGCAATCGGCACGGGTTCCTACATTGCACGCGACTTCGTGCCGGCGCTCAACCACGACGGTGTGGCGGGCCTCTACGACAACGTGAACAACGTCTTCTATCCGAGCAAGACCGAGACGCCCCTCGTGGCGGGTCCGAAGCGTCCGGCGGCCCGGTTCGGCCGTGTGGCCTCGAATACGACGAGCCTCCGCTTCCGTCGTACGCTCGCCGTGACGGCGCTTTCCGCGACCGGTGCCACGTTCGCGTTCGGGAACCCCGGCAAGACGAGCGCGAAACTCTGCATCGCCTACGGCAACACCGATGGCGGTTCGAACAAGATCGCCTGGACCTCGTTCGAGGAACTCGCGACGATTGCGGGCGACCAGACGACGGCCACGGTGGAATTTCCGGCGGGGCTCACCGCAGGCATGCACTACCGCTTCTTCCTCCAGCAGACGGAAGGACTGCCCTACGAGCTTGAACTCGCCTCGATTACGTCGACCGGTTCCCAGGCCGTGACCGTCGGTTATATCCCCGGCACGGCCACGGAGGCCGATTTCCGCTTCGGCAATGTGACCTATGCGCAAGCGACGACGTTTTTCGGTCAGGGCTGGAATGGCTACAACTACCTCTTCAACCAGCAGTCGAACAAGTTCTACTTCCACTCTGGCGGCGAGGCGTTCGAAGCCGTGGCCGGCAATACCGACTATCGCGTGCAGATTCTCACGGGTAACGTGCTGCTGATCAGCCACGGACAGGTGTCTACGCCTTATTTGATTGCAACGCTCTCGTGCAATCCCATCTGCGAGCTGTCGGTTTTCAACAACACCGCGATGACCCGCGGCACGAAGTTCCGCTTCGACAATCTGAAGCTGCGCGACAACGGTTTCCTCGTGCGCGATCTCGTGCCCGTGGCGGCGAACGGGAAGTGTGCGCTCTTCGACCGCGTCAACGGCGTGGTCTATCCGAACCTGACCACGACGGATTTTGCGCGCGGCCAAGCGCAGACGCGTGCGGGCTGGGTGCTTGACGAGTCGGAGACGCTGAGCCGTCTCGGCGACAACACGCCGGTGACGGCGGTGTGGAGGGGTGCGGGCGACCGCGCGAACTCGGCCGATCCCGCGAACTGGACTTGCCGCAACGCGCTCGGCGAAGTGCTCGCCGGTGCCGTGCCTACGGCCGATACGCGTGTTTTCGTCGGCGAGACGGGCACCTTCAACCTGCCGCTCGGCGGCGGTTGGACGGGACGCACGCTCCTGTTCCCGGAGCGGGTGACGCTCACGGCGGACTGCGACTGGACGGCGCTTGACGCCTCGGTTCTGAACGAGGTGGTGGTGGACCTGAACGGCCACACCTTGAACCTCGCCGCGCACGCCACGCAGGTGCAGCCGCTCAAGGTCGAGGGCGCGGGGACGCTGCGCATCATCGTGGACGCAGGGTGCACCTATACGCTTTCGGCTGGCACGGCGGCGACGCTCGCCTCCGGCGCCCATCTCGTCAAGGCCGGCGCCGGCGTGCTGGTGGTCAACCGCAAGTTCCCCTCGCTCACCGATTTCACGGTGGAAAGCGGTTCTGTGAAGATGGCGCTGAATGCGGCGCTGCGGAGGGATCTGCCGGTCATCGTGAAGGACGGAGCGACGTTCGACATGGACGGCAAGGGCGACAACTACGCGGCCTTCACGATCGAGGGCTTCGGTCCGGATGGCAAGGGCGCGCTTCGAAGCACGACGGGGTCCATCGGCAGCGGCACCGCGCAGCTGGCGAGCATCGCGCTCACGGGCGATGCGGGCGTCTGGACGGGTGAGGGCGATTTCGGCCTCCTCAACACCGGCTATGCCGCGACGAAACTCGAATTGAACGGCTACACGCTCACGCTGGACATGTGCGCGGGGAAGAGCTTCTGGTTCGTGAACGTGAGCGGTTCGTCGAGCGGTACCGTTTTGGTGAAGAGTGGCAACGCCTACTTCCACCACAGCAGCTACGCGACCTCGCTGCCCAATGTCGACTTCGTCATGGACGGTGCGAAGTCCATCTTCCGCATCCCCACCAGCAATTATCCCAGCAAGGCGACGGTGCGCGACGTCACGCTCGTGAACGGCGGCAGCTTTGAAGAAGGCGTGAACCGCACGTATCTGCGGAACTTCACCGTCTACGACAACTGCAAGGTGACGGGCGGTGTGGCGTGGATCTATGTGAGCGGCACGGTGACGGTGTCGAACGAGACGAGCGACATCGAAATCTTCCCGCCCATTACCGGCAACGGCACCTATCCGCAGCTCATCAAGCAGGGCGCGGGCAAGTTGACGCTCAAGAACAACCACACCGACCAGCGCTTCGACCGCGGCCTTGATCTACAGGGCGGCACGGTGGTGATGGATTCGACGGCGTCGACGAAGAACTTCCATGTGGCGATTTCGTCCCAGCCGGCGCCGATCGCGATCCATGCCGGTACGACGCTCGACATGACGCTCTGCGACCAGCCGGTGAATATCTCCACATTCACGCTCGAAGAGGGTGGCACGCTGCGCCATACGGCGGGCAATGCTATCGCCTTCAGCAACACGACCTTCGCGAAGCCCCAGCCCTTTGATTTCGCGGGTTCGGTGACCTTCGCGGGTACGCTCACCTTCAATCTCGCCGACTATTTCGCGACGGCGGGCGAACTTGCACCGGGTGCGCGGCTCACGCTCTTCGAAGCGGGCCGCAGCCTTGCGAGCTCGGCGACGGTCGTCGTGAACGGCTGTCCGTTCGAGTATTCGACGGTCGTGTCCGACAAGAAGATCGAACTCGTGCGGAAACTCGCGCCGGCGACGCCTGCGATCAAGATCTGGACGGTGGGTGGCACCTATGTGTGCTCCGCGAACACCGAACAGGGCCAGGCGATCAGCTTCCGTCCGGCGCTCGCCGAGAAGCTGGCGTTCGAGGGCTGGAACGTGGAAATGACGGGCTGGCGCACGGTGAACGACCGGATGCCGAGCGGCGCGCCGGCGGCGAATACGGCCTGGCGCGGCCATGCGGGCGTGCTCGACCTCGCGCTCAAGACCTCGGCGCTGCACGCGGGTCTCCTTGAAGGTCTCGAGACCTACTGCATCGCGGCGAACGAGCCGGACTTCACGATTCTCCTCTGCGGCGACACGGACGTCTATGACGGCGTGCCGGACGAGACGGTGCTCGCGTACGTGAAGGAGGCGGTCACGCGTATCAAGGCCGCGCTCCCGATGACGACCGTACTCGTTTCCACGATCCCGTGCGACCTCGTGCAGCATGCGCAGCTGAACGCCAACATCGCCTCGTGGTGCGCGACGGAGCCGGATGTCGAATGCGTGGATCTCGCCTCCGTCTTCACGACGGACGCGAACAAGGGCAACCGTGCACAGTGCGAAGCGGCGGCGGAGCTCCTCAAGACGAAGCTTCTCACGCTCGCGACGGCGGACGGGAAGAACACGCCCTCGACCTGGGTGCGTCCCACGGTGACCCTCGGTGCGGCGAACAACGTGCCGGCCGAATACCTGAACGGCTTCACGCACGTGCGTACGACCTCCTTCCCGGAGAAATGGCACATCAACCAGCAGGTGGACGCGATGCCCTATTCCTACGAGCCGCCGCTCCAGCGCACGAATATTGCGAAGGTGGGCTACTACATGGAACTCGTCCACAAGACGACGGGCAAGCACATGGCGGTGTGGGCGGACATGGACGCGATGGGCCCGAACTGGGCCGACGTTTCCTTCCCCACGACGATCGCCCAGCAGAAGCAGCGCGCCGTGACGAAGCTCCACGTGTGGAGCAACACGGGCGCGGTGACGCAGGTGCCCGCGAGCGACGACACCGTTGCGGGCTACGTCGAATTCAACTGCCTCAACTACAGCGCCGCGGAAGTCGCCGCCGGCACGATGTCCGATCCGAAGTCCGACCTCTACGGCTTCAACGATACGTTCAACACTTCGGGCACGAGCGGTCACGCCTGCTTCCAGGTCATGCGCAAGTTCGCCGAGGCGAACGCGATGCCGGCGGGCGAAATCCTCATGACGATGACCCGCTGGGGCGCGACGAGCGACAATCCCTTCGGCATCGGCATTGGCACGCTTGCGAACTTCGGCAACCACGGCTGGACGGCCGATCTCGACCGTACGTTCTGCTACGGCGACACGGGCGACATCGCGAACATCTCGGCTTCCGCCTACTCGGTGCGGAACCTTGAAGTGTGGGTGAAGTATTCCTCGAATGACGGCCCCACGGCCGATGCAACCTGGACGGGCGCGACGGACAACTCGATCTGGACCTACGCCAACTGGGCGAAGAACGACGGCACGGCGCCCACGAGCTACGACTACTGCACGTGGCGCATTCCGCAGGGGACGGACGTCGCTTTCACCTACAGCATGGTCGACAACGTGACGCACTGGGCGACGACGTTCCTCATCGACGGCACGGTGCGCCTGCCGACGACGGGCGGCTTCTACAACAACACGTACGTGGTGGGCGCGACGGGCCGGATCGTCTACGACCCCACGATGTTCTGCTACCGCCTCCGCTCGCTGCCGTCCTTTGTGAACGGCGGCAAGTTCGCGCTTCCCGCGAAGTACGCGAACTACACGAAGGGCCGCTTCATGCTCTGCACGGTCGACTTCGTCGATCCTGCGCGCACGGATGAAGAGTATCTGGCGGACTACGCCAACGCCTTCGATACGGCGAGCGCGCAGGGCCGCAACCCGAAGATGTACGTGGAGCGCCTCGCGACGGGCGGCGGACGTCTCTGGCTCGACCTCGACTACGGCGCCGACTATCCGAAGATGAACATTCTCTGCATCGGCGACTCGATCACGCAGGGCGACTACGGCACCTACGGCAACTGGCGCGTGCCGCTCATGAAGAAGATCTGCACGGCGGGCTACACGCCCTGGACGAAGGGCTACTGGACGATCCAGAGCCAGGACATCAACGGCCAGAACCAGTGCCCCGAATGGCTCAACCACGCCGGCATCAGCGGCCAGCGCATCTTCACGACCTCGGGCGGCGCCGGTACGGTTGACGGCATCCAGCCCACGCTCGACCAGGCGGGCGACGTGGACTTCATCCTCGTGAAACTCGGCACGAACGACATCAACTCGAACGGGACGGCGGCGCCGGACCTCTTCGTGGGGTGGACGAATCTCGTGTGGCAGATTCTCGATCGCAAGCCCCACGCGAAGGTGATCGCGGGCGCGGTGGTGGACATCGCCTACGACGCGGCGAAGAACGACAAGGTGAAGGCGTTCAACGCCCTCATGAAGAAGGCGATCGAGGAAGACCACCTCTTCCCCGCAAAGCGCGTCTACTTCTCCGATCTCTACACGGCCTGCTACCGCTACGATGCGGACGGCAACTACATCGCCGGCAGCTTCTACGCGAACAACAACCTCCACCCCGATTGGCCGGGCGAGGACAAGCTGGCCGATGCGTACCTCGAGACGATCAAGTCCGCGCTGGCGGACGATCCCACCTGGACGCTCAACGAGGCCGAGACGAACGTGCCTACGACGCAGGGTGCCGAGACGAACGTGCCGGCCGAGTATCGTGCGGGCCTGACGCGGGCGCGCGTCCTTGACCTCACGGCGAATGCGACCAAGAACCTCGCGACGCTCGGCACGGTGCCGTATGAAGACTTCACCGGCAACACGGCCCCGACGGAGAAGCTCTCGCGCGTGGGCTACTACATTGAGCTCAAGCGCAAGAACACGGATGCGGACGACTACCACGGACTCGTGCGCTGGCTGTGGGTGTCGATGGATGCCTTTGGCGGTTACACGCTCGACGACGTGGGCGTGCCGCTGACGACGGTCAATCAGGGGCTTGTGCGGCGCCTTCGCGTGAAGACGAACATGCCGGGTCTCGCCGACACGGCGGCCGATGCGACGGACGTCCTGGGCTGGATCGAATTCTGGCCGAGTTCCTATTCCGATGCCGCCGGCAAGGCGGACGGCCCCGCGCACCTCTACAAGTTCGACTGGAACGACACGCGGACCGACAATATGGCCGGTTACGGCTCGATGCAGGTGCACCGCTTCACGCCCGGCGCGGCGCAACCGGCCGAGGTGCTCTTCGCGTTCAACCGCTGGACGGTGGACAATGGCATCTGGGAAATCGGTCTCGGCAATTTCTCGAGCGTTTCGGCCGGTTCGATGGACTGGACGTTTACGGGTTCGTCCGACCGGTACGTGCAGAACACAATGGCGGCGCCCGCCTACGAAGTCGCGAAGATCGAAATCTGGACGGCGGCGGATGGAGACGCCGACATGCCGGCGGCGACGATGGCGATCGACGACATCACCACTGAGGGGAACACGACCACGGTGACGGGGACGATGAAGGACCTCGGATCGGGCTCTGCGAGCGCCACGGTGACGCTCGAATGGTCCGCCGATCCGTCGTTCGCGACGGTGGCGGGTTCGTCGGCGGTGGGAACGGTCGACGCGCTTGGTACGGTGACGGCGACGGCGACGGGTCTCGCGGCCGGATCGAAGTGGTACTTCCGCTTCGTCGCCACGAACGACCGCGGGGCCACGGGTGCCTCGGCGGCAAGCGAGTACGAGGTGTCGGAAGGGTTGTGGCGTCCGCAGGCGACGAACGCGACCTGGGCCGACGCGGCCTGGCTCAAGAACGGCGCGGGTTCGCCCACGACGTTCAATCCGGCCTGGGCGGCGCGCTTCGACGGGCAGGAACCGACGAAGGTCGCGGCGGTCGCGATTCCGTCCGCCGTCACGGCGAAGAACGTGTTCGTCGCGGCCGATGCGAACTACACCTTCAACGGCGCGGGCTCGATCACGTCGCAGAAGCTGATCAAGGACGGCACGGGCACGCTCACGCTCGATGCGGCGGTGCTCGCGGGCACGCCCGACATCGAAATCCGCAAGGGCGTGGTGAAACTCGGCGCCGGCGCCACGACGGGCGCGGCCGGTTCGAACGGCGGCACGATCACCGTTAAGGACGGCGCGCAGTTCGACTTCTACCACAACGATACGGCGAGCGGTGCGAACCGTGCGCGTGCGCTTGTGACGAGCGCGAAGAAGTTCGTCATCGAAGGTGCGGGCCCGGATGGCAGCGGCGCGCTCACCTCCAGCTACAAGAATGACATCTGGGGCTCGCCGCTCAACGAGATCGTGATGACGGGCGACGCGACGATCGGCGGCGTGGGCCGCATCGACATGCGCGGCAATTCGAAGAACTCGTTGACGGGTCCGACCAACGCGACGCTCACGATCAAGAACAACGCGGCGAACAAGGAGCGTGGCTTCAACATCCACGGACTCCTTTCCGTGGGCAGGGTCGTCGTGGACGCGGCGGGCTGCCTCACGCCGGAAAGTGGAAGTATGAACTGGCAGATCCCGAACGGCATCGACCTCTTCGGCACGATCTGCCTCTGGGGCACGTCGGGCACGTGGAACGTGGGCGGACTCCGGGCGAAGGGGAGCGCGGCGCGCATCATGAGCGGCTCGGGCACGAGCTACGTGAAGACGCCCGTCTACGTCGAACCCGGCGCGACGCTGAATGTCGATTCCAATACGCCGCGCTTCTCGAACGCGGTGACCAACGCGGGCACGATCGCGTCGGCCTCGGGCAGTCCGTATTTCGACGCGAATGTGGAGAACGTGGGCAACCCGCTCTACAAGAGCACGGGCGGCGCGTTCCACTTCAGCGGCGTCAGGGTGAATGGCGACGCGCGGATGGAGCTCAACGGCGGTTCGTTCTGGTCGGCTGGCAATCTGGACTGGAGCGGCAACGTGCTCGACGTGACGCTCTCGGGCGGCTCGTCGTTCGTGCTTGGCACGAACAACGACGGCTACGGTCTTCCGAACTTCGACTGGCCGAAGCTCCACGTGACGGCGGCCTCGGGCCATTCGGGCACGTTCTTCTTCCACGGCTCGGCGTCCGACTCGGTTGCGGATCTGACGATCCACGGCCTGCTCGGCAAGTTCTATGCGCAGGGACCGACGACCGTGACGGTGGACATGCAAGCGACGAACCTCGTCTTCGCGGCGACCGACTTCCAGGTCGGTACGAACAACGGCTACGAGGAACTCGTCGTGCAGGGTGAGAACACCGACATCACGGCGACTTCGCTTGCCGTGGACTCGGTGGAGAAGAACGCGCATTGCGGCACGTTCACGTTCTCCGAGGGCTTGCTCACGATCGGTTCGGGCGGTATCACGACGGGCTGGCGCCAGCCGATGTGGCCGCTCTTCACGATGGAAGGCGGTACCTTGAAGGCGGGGGCCGACTTCGCGATCAAGCAGCCCGGCATGACGGCGAACTTCGGCACGCCGCAGAAGGGCGGCAAGGTGACGGTGGACCTGAACGGCCACAACGTGAAGTGGAACACGGGCCTCACGGGTGCGAGCGACGTGACGATCACGGGCGCGGGCTCGTTCGGACCTGAACGCGCCGGCATCCAGGGCATTCCCACGGGCAAGTGGACGATCGAGTCCACGGGCACGGTGAACCTCAAGAACGCGGCTGGCTTCGCGGGCGGACTGGAACTCGCCGAGAACGCCACGGCGACCTTGGACGTCTTCGGTACGAACTTCGTGGAGTTCGTGTTCTGGACCTGGAACGGCAACGCCTGGGACCAGATGCGTCCGCGCGCCTACGGCACCAAGCCGCTCTTCTCGTCGCATGTCGCGACGTCGCTCTCGTACATCAACCGCGCGCAGACGACGGTGACGGACGTCAAGCACGGCAGCGGCACGGGCTTCAACTACTTTGGCCAGTTCTACGTCTCGGCCGAGCGGGCGGGCAAGTGGTACTTCGCGCACAACTGCAAGACGCATTCCGGCCTCATCGTGGACGGCGTGGAACTTTCGAACCCGGGTCCGGACACCGGAAAGATCGTCACCGCGGACCTCACCGAGGGCTGGCATGACTTCATGCTCTCGTTCTACAATGGCGGTTCGGGGGCGATCGGGCCGAACGGCGGCGACGGCGTGCACAGCTTCTGGTTCAAGGTGGGCGGGGCGGACAACGGCAGCTGGCCGGCGGACTACACGCCCTTCGACCTCGACCACGTGCCGATGCGGATGCGTCCGAGCGTGAACGCGAAGACGAGCGTGCGGTGGCGCCGCTACCTCTCCTACGGCGACAGCGTGAACGTGTATCAGACGGCGGACGAAAGCAAGTACACGACGCTCAACATGATCACGAACTCGCTTCAGATCATGCACACGAAGTTCTCGACGGGCGTCAATGCGCCGCTCGGCGGTTCCTCCACGCGCTTCGACGGCTACTTCTACGTGTCGCCCTCGCGTGCGGGCCAGTGGACGTTCCAGGGCGGCTTTGACGACAACATCGCCCTCACGGTGGATGGCCGCAAGCTCTTTGCGACGGCGGGCTGCGCCACGGCAACGGGCTCGATGACGCTTCGGGAAGGGTGGCACAAGTTCAAGATCTGCCTGGGCGACAACACGGCGAGCGGCAACACGTCGAGCGGTACGGGCGGCCTCTGCACCGATTCCCACAGCAACGTGGTGGCGCTCATGTTCACGGCGAACGGGGCGGGCTACGAGGCGTTCGACGAGCGCTATCTCCCGATTGCGTACCAGCCGGGCGACGCGCAGAAGTATGAACAGACGGGTCTGGGCGGCGTGACGACGCTCGCGGCGGGTTCGCGTCTCGTGAACGACACGCTCGAAGGCGGGTTCTGCCCGATCTACGGCATCCTCACGGGTTCGGGCACGCTCGCGGGTTCCTTCCGCTTCACGGGTGACGCGAACGCCTGGGAAGTGACGGGCAAGAGCCGTCGTGGCGTGATCACCGAAACGCCGATCTTCGAGAACCCGGATGAGCAGATGCTCGCGGGCTTGAAGCGGGTGAAGGCGACGTTTGAGGATCAGCCGATCTTCGAGAACTACGAGCTCTCTGCGACGGCGCTCGGCCTTACGGCCGCAACGGCGGAAGCGATCGATCTCGAGGTGGTGGACGTGAACGGCGTCGACTACTCCGAAGATTTCACGCTCACGATCACGCAGAACGGGCGTTTGGTGCTGCACAACGCGAACCCGGTGCGTCCGACGCTCATTCTCTTCCGTTAACGCGGTCAGCCCGTCTTTGTGACGGGCTGAAAGAGGTGATTCAATCGATTCGGTGAACAAAAGAAGTATCATGAAGAATACAATGAAGGTGGCTTACTCGTGGGCGGGTGCGCTGTTGGTGGCGTGTGCGGCGCTGGTTGTGTCGGCGAAGCCGATCGACTGGGCGAAGGCTGAACAGGTCCAGAAGGGGACGCGGCTCGCGAAGCTGGCGCTGGAGACGCCGCGCCTCATGAAGGTGAACGTGATGCGGGTTGACCTTTCGACGCCCGGGTTGCGCTTTGCCTGTACGGGGCGGGACGAGAAGTGGGGCGAACCGATGCCCGACTTCCCGTCGTTGCCGATTCGTACGAAGCGGGAGCGCACGTCGGTGTTCCTCCAGCAGCAACGTGCGGCGGGGCGTAATGCCGTTGTGGCGTTCAACACGACGCCGTGGAGTCCGTGGTGCCATCCCTACACGCACGTGTATGCCGACCCGGCCGGACTCAACATTTCGGACGGTGTCGTCGTCTCCGACCGTAAGCGGGCGAAGAATCCGCTCTTTGTTGCGTGGAAGGATGGCCGCTGCGAGATCACGGATTCGATTCCGCCGAATCGCTACAAAGACGTGCAGGTGGCGAATTCGGGTTTCGACATCATTCTGCGCAACGGCAAGCGTACCGGATCTTCGAAGCGGGGGCCGGACCTTAATCCGCGCATGGCCGTGGGACTTTCGGCGGACAAACGCTGGCTCTATCTGGTTACCGTCGACGGTCGGCAGAAAGACTGGTCGCTCGGCGCCAGTTATGCCGATCTCTGCGACATCCTGCTGGATGCCGGCGCGGCGGATGGCGTGAACATGGACGGCGGCGGTTCGACCACGCTGCTCTACTGGAATGGACAGAAGCCCGTGATGGTGAACCGTCACAATGCGAACAGTACCTACACGCGCAAGAACGCCATCAACGTCGCCATCCTCATCCCTTAAACATTGATCAGGAGATTGGAATGAACCAGAGAAAGTTGATTTTGTTGGCCGTCGGCGCGGTGTGTGCTTTTGGCGTGGAGGCGGTGCGTCCGCACACGGTGTATCTCGTGCAGCATACGCATTCGGACATTGGTTTTGCGCGTCCGCAGTCGGAAGTCATCTCGCATTATGTCGAACACATCGACCATGCGCTCGACTACTGCGAGCAGACGAAGGACTATCCGGCCGACGCGCAGTTCCGCTGGACCTGCGAGACCGCCGGCGCGGTACTCAACTTCATCCGTACCCGTACGCCCGAACAGGTGGCGCGGCTCAAGTATTGGATCGAGAAGGGCAACATCGAAGTCACCGGCATGTTCCTCGACATGGGCGAAGTGTGCGACGACGCGACCTTGCGCCACGGCCTTCGCGAACTGCGCCTGGTGCACGAACAGGGCATTCCGATCAAGACCCTGATGCAGAACGACGTCCACGGGATCCCCTGGTGCATCGCCGACTTCGCCGCCGAAATCGGTATCAAATACACGTGGATGGGTGAAAACACCGACCGCGCGCTCGTACCGTTCAAATCGCCCACCATCTACCGCTGGCAGTCGCCGAGCGGACGCGAAATGCTCGCGTTCCGGTCCGAGCACTACATGCTGGGCAACTTCTGGGGCATCCACAACTTCGATGAAAAGCGGTTCGCCGCGAAGATGAACGCCTTTCTGGACAAGCTGGACAAGGACGGCTATCCCTTCGACGCCTTTGGCGCCCCTTACAGCGGCTTCATCACCGACGACGCGCCGCCGAACTGGCAGCCCTGCGATTTCATCCGCCGCTGGAACGCGGCCGGCCACTCCGTGCGCCTCGTGAGCGCCACGGCGTCGATGTTCATGGACCACGTGACGCGCGACCCCGCCGTGGTCAAGAAGCTGGCGGTTCACCGCGCCGCCTACCCCGACTGGTGGGCGGACGGCTTCGGTACCAGTGCGATGGAAACGGGCGAGGCGATCAAGGCGCAGCGCGAGCTGCTCGCGGCGGAAGGCGTCTTTGCGATGTCGCTTCTCCGGGGCAAGTCGCTCGCGGCGTCGGTCGCGCCGCTTCTGGCCGACACCCGTGAGAATCTGCTCTACTGGGGCGAACACACGATGGGGTCCCATGCGTCCATCAGCGATCCTGACCGATGGGACTCGCTTGAAGGCTGGCGCAGCAAGGCGGCTTTCGCCTGGACGGCCCAGCGCGGCGCCCGTTTCGCCGACGAGGCCGCGGCGGCGATGATGCTGCCGGAACTTGCGCGCGACCCCGACCATGTCACGCTCACGCTCTTCAATCCGCTCCCCTGGACACGCGACGGTTTCGCCGATCTCTTCATCGACTGGGCGACCATTCCGAATGCCACCAAGATGGACTGGGGAATCAGTCCGCCGACACCCGATTTCCGGTTCGTGGACGAGAAGGGCGAAACGTTGCTGGTCCGCGGCGACAAGGCGGTTCCGTGGGGACGCGGTGCAGGTCGTTACTATCGGATCTTCGCCCGCAACCTGCCGCCCTGCGGCTATCGCACCTATCGGCTCGAAATCGGCGGAGCCATGGCGGACACGAAGGGTCCGGCGGCGTTGGAGAATGAATTCTATCGCCTCGTGATCGACGCGAAGACCGGTACCGTGACCAGCATCTTCGACAAACTCAACCAGCGCGAGCTGGTGGACCCGAAGGCGCCCCACCGTCTCGGCGAGGTCATCTACGAGACCTTCAAGGACCGCTGGAAAATCAATAAGTTTGCAGACTACAAACCGGAGAACTGCAAGTTCACGCGCAAAGGCTGCACCAACTTCAAGCCGGCCGGCGGTGAGCACAATGAAATCTACGACAGCGTGAAGTTCACGGCCGATTTCCCCGAAGAGGGTTCGTCGGGCTTCACCGTCGAGGTGCGGTTGATGCATGGACGCCCCGCGATCGAGCTGGCCTATGTTCTGCGGCGCACGAAGTCGGGTGATCCGTCGTCCTTCTATGTGGCGTTTCCGTTCACGGGCAAGAAGCTGGCGTTCGACGTGCCGGGCGGATTGGTCTATCCGGGCGAGAACCAGCTCGAGGGCACCTCGACCGCCTGGAACACGGTGCAGACCTTCGCCGCGGCGGAAGAGGGCGACTTCCGCATTCTGCTTTCGTCCCCGACCACGCCGTTCGTGCAGTTCGGCAAGATTTTCGGAGACTACAAGTTCGACTACATCAAGAAGTACGACCATCCGTACATCTATGCGTGGCCGATGAACAACTACTGGTGGACGAATTTCGTGCGCGACCAGAACGGTGAATTCAAGTGGTCGTATACGATCACCACCCAGTCGAAGCAGAGTGCGGCCGCCGCCTTCCGCTGGGCGCTCGCCGAGCGTGTGCCGCTTCTGGGGCGGATCGTTCCGCGCGGCCCCGCCCGGAATCGGGCGCGTGAATGGCGCGGACTCGAACTCGTGGATCCGTCGCTTGTCGCGACCGGTGTCATGCCCGCGATGGATGGCAAGGGCGTCATCATGCTGGTGGGCGAACGTGCGGGCAAGGCCACGAAGCTCTCGTTGAAGGGATCGGATGGAAAGCTGCTGAAGTTCCGCCGTGTCGACGCCGAGGAGCGTCCGCTGGGTGCGTTCTGCACCGAGCTTCCTGTCAAGGCGCTTGAAAACCTGATCGTCTACATCGAAGGCGGTGCGTGCCCGCCCGCGTTTCCGCATGCCGTTTCGGCCGAAGAGACGCGCGCGCCGGCTGCGGCCTACCGCTTCATCCGTTTCAAGCCCGAACAGCTGAAGGGCGATGTTTCCCTCCTGATGCAGGGAGTGCAGATTTCCGAGCTCGAGTTCTTCGAGAACGGCAAGAACCTGCGGGACGAAATCGTGCGCGCCTTGACGGACGAACAGGTCAAGACGACTGAAGGGAAGTGGTATCACGAGACCACGCCGCCATCGAAGGCGTTCGACGGTTCTGTCGAGACGAAATGGTTTGATTTCCGGGCGAGTTCGAGCCAGACGCCGGAGGTGCGTGCGGCGGCCTGGCTGGGGGCGGAGTTCAAGCGTCCGGTGAAGATCACGGGATACGCGTGGTCGGTGGCCGAAGACTATCCTGAACGCGATCCCGCGGCTTGGCGTCTGCAAGGGTCCAATGACGGCAAAACCTGGACCGACATCCACGTGGTCCGTGGATACCACGCAACGATGGTGCGCCAGGTCCGCGCCTATGAAAAGTCGTGGTGAACGGTATCGGCGATCCATGATGGCTGGGCGTTGGCGGTTTTGCCCCAGACAACAGGTTCTCGACTCAACAAGAAGATTGCCTTTTCGTCCCATGCTCGACATTGACAAGGGTACGGTTGAAGGGGTATAATGTCGTACAGTTGCAGGGCGGGGAGCCTTGCGAAGATTACTCATGGAAAGGAGACATCTGCGATGGTAAATACTGGAATTGCGAAAATGTCCGTTTGGTCGCTGCTCGCTTTGGGCGCGGCTGGGCTGGTTTTGGCGGTTGCTCCCGAAGAGGGGACGGTCTGGACGATCAATGCCGGCGAAACGGAAACGGTTGCCGCCGATTCGGCGGTGACGAAGTTGACCGGTCTGCAGGACAACGGTACGGTGACCATCGCGAAAGACCTTACCATCAATGCCGGTGGCGCCGCCGTGTATGCGGTGGGGAATGGCGCCGGTGCCAATGGCACGCTGACGGTCGCCGCCGGCACGACGCTCACCGTGGTCGGTAATTCCACCGGTACGCCGCCGGGCAATTCGGCGGCTTTCGCAATCGGCATGATGGGCGGCACGGGCACGGTGACGGTCGAAGCCGGGGCTTCGCTGATTGTCCAGAACGCGGTGCTCGACATCGCCCGTAACGAGGATGCGCATCGTGAGCTCACCAGTTCCGGCACGCTCAACATCTACGGCACCGTCACCACCCGCAGCCTTGAATGCGGTGCGTGGTTCCCGGTGATCAATGCGGCCGACCTCGCGACGTACAACATCGACAATTTCCCGGTCGTCGCTACGATCAATCTCGAAGAGGGCGGTGTCTTCTCGGCCGATCGTTTTGCCTGCAACGACCAGACGCTGACGATGATCAACTTCAATGGCGGCACCCTGCGCGCGGCGAAGAGCGATGCGAGCTATGCGGGTCCCTCCGTCAACGGCGCGATGCGCTGGAATATCGCGTCGGGCAAGAACCTCATTTTCGATTCACAAGTCAACCATTGCAAGTTTTCGGCGTCTCCCAAGCGTAGCGACTTCTTCACGCTCTCCGGTGAGGGCGGACTCGTCAAGCGCGGAACCGGCTATCTGCAGATCGCACTTCCGCCGGAATGCAACACCTTCACCGGCAACATCGTCGTCGAGGAGGGATACCTTTCGCTGGGGCGTCCGCTCGCCGAAGGCCAGACGGTGTATGTGAAGACGGGCGCGGTGTTCTATCCCAGCGCGGCGTCGGATCTCGCCAAGATCACCTATGAAGATCCTTCCGCCGCCCCGGCTCAGGGTTCGCTCTACCTCGTCGAAGGGCCGATCTTCGGCGGACTCGACTTGGTTGGAATGGCACCGGCCTATCGCACCGACGCACTGGGCTCGTCCGAAAGCTGGAGTTGGGCCAGCAGCATCTCCGGTACCGTCACCCACGCCGAGGCTTCGCTTGAGCATCCGTTCGAACTCATCGGCCAGTACTCCGGCGCAACGGTGCAGTTCAACAACACCGGCCTCGAATACCTGCCGCTTCGCCTCTCCGGTGCCGGCACCTTCGAGTTCCTCGGCCGCCGCACGGTGACCGACGGGCGTACGGACTCGATCGTCCTTGCCGACTCGACCGTGACCTACAAGCAGGGGACCCAGCTGCGGGTCGACGGAACCAACGACCTCGCGCAGATCGACATCTCGGGTCCGGGCAAGCTGGTGATCGGTGACGAAGTCGCGATCGGCCACACCCGCAACACGGGCAAGATGACCATCAACGGTTCCACCGTCACAATCGCCAATGACTTCAAGGTCGGC
This sequence comes from Kiritimatiellia bacterium, assembly GCA_045641465.1. Classification (GTDB taxonomy): domain Bacteria; phylum Verrucomicrobiota; class Kiritimatiellia; order RFP12; family UBA1067; genus RUG572. Next base: position 16,573 of record JAZUGW010000195.1, read on the forward strand.
TTCGAGGGCGGTACGGGCACGCTCATCGCGAGTAACGCGAATATCACCGCCAAAACCTTTCGCCTCGGTGGCGCCGACAACCGTCTGGTCACGCACGGTACGGCAGAGCTCGTCAATACCAAGCTCACGCTCAGCGGATCGGTCTTCCTTTCGCCGACCTGTCCGACCACGGGCGCGGACCTGACGACGGTCTTCAACACGCTGACCCTCGGCACCGGCACGGAACTCAAACTCGAACGCTTCCAGCGCAACGACGACCCGCGTAACAAGGTGATCTTCGACGGTGGCAAGATCATTCCGATTCATTCGTATTTCAAGGAGGGCCAGTTCTTCTACAGCGGACAGAACGGCATCTTTGAAGTCGAGACCACGGCGGGCAACTACGTCGACATCGCCGGACTCGGTACCAACACCGTCACAATGAGTTCCAACCACCTCCATGTCCAAGGCGAGGGCGGCCTGCGTGTGAACGGTGGCACGGGCACGACTTCGGCCACGATCAATAACCTGGCCTCCTACGGTACGCTGATGCTCGGTTACAAGTCCTATCTGACGGACTTCTCGCTCGCCTACGGCGGTGACACGGTGGTGGAAAGCGGCGTGCTGCGTCCGTGCCTTCCTGACATCTTCCCGCAGGGATCCGGCCGGTTGACGGGCGGTGTGAATGGCATCTTCGATTTGTACGGATTCAACCAGTCGTTCGCCGGCATTGCCGCCGATGCCAAACTGCGTATCGACAACACGCATCTGCCTGCGGAGTTGACGCTGAATGCCGGCGATGCCGATACCACGCTGTCGACGCCGGTTCACGGCGCGACCATCGTGCGGAAGGCCGGCGCGGGCGAAATGACAGTCAACTCGTGGCTCAATCACGGCCTCACCGTGCACGAGGGTTCGGCGAAGACCGTCAACACCGAGGCGCCGTGCTATCTCCACTATCGCTTCAAGATCGAAGATCGGCGTACCGCCTCGATGGGGATGATGCAGGTTTCCGAATTCAAGCTGATGGACGGCAATGTGGACGTCACGCCGCTGCGTGCGGCAATCGCGTTCGACACCGACAAGGGCGGCATGGCCAATGCCTATCCGGCGAATGAGACGCCTGACCTCGTCGTGGACGGGTTGATGTCCACCAAGTGGCTCGACTACCGTGTGGCCGCCTCGACGCAGGCGAACCGCGACCGGGTGTGGATCAAGCTCTCCTACGCGAAGCCCCAGCGTGTGACGCACTATGCGTTCGCCCAGGCGAACGACGAGAATGCCCGCGACATTTCCGCCTGGCGGCTGCAGGGCAGCAACGATGGTACGACGTGGACCGATCTCGACGTGCACACGGGCGAGCCGGGTCCGCTGGAACGCTGGTACTGGCGTGGCCCGTTCACGCTCTGCGGCGGCGCGTTCGGTCCGGAAGGCGCGCTCGCGGTCGAGAACGGTGCGTCCTTCACCGCCGACGGCGGTACGGTGCCGGTGCATGGCGTGTCGGGTGCGGTGACCTTGGCGAACGGCGCGACGCTCGTCTCGGACGGTGGCGTCATTTCGGGTACGATTTCCGGCGAGGGATCGCTCGTCAAGAACGGCACGGGTTCGCTTGCCCTCAACGGTGCGCACACCTACACCGGTGTCACGCACCTGGAAGGCGGCACGGTCGATTTCGGCGCGACGACGATGGCGTCCATCCCGAGCTTCGACGGCAAGTATTTCCGTTTCATCGTGCGTGAGACGCGTGGTCGCTACTATTCCTCGAACAAGACCTACTACGCGCCGACCTTCCAGCTTTCCCGTTTCGAGCTCCTCGACGCGGATGGCGCGGTGCAGAATAAAGGGATCACCGACTGCGGCGTTGTGGGCATACAGGCCCAGTCGCTTCGCCCCGGCACCTTCTCGATGGGGTATTTCTACAAGTACAGTACGGCCGAAACGCCGGCCAAGATGTTTGATGGCAGCGTGGATACGAAATTCTGCTCGGGCGACGCCCTCGACGGTATGCGCGACGCCCAGGTGGCGTTCACGATACATCTGGCCGACACGGCGAAGCCCATTGCCGGTTTCACGATGTATACTGCGAATGACATGCCCGTTGAGCGTACGCCCTCGAGCTGGATTTTACAGGGTAGCCGAGACGGACTCAACTGGATCACGCTGGACGAGCGTACGGGCTTCAATGCGCCCACGACGGCCAAGACCGTCGTCAACGGCGGTACGCCGCTGACGTTCAACGGTCCTTCGCCGGCGGGAGCAGGCTATGCGGGCAAGTTCTTCCGCTTCACCTTCAAGAGCGTCTGCGCGTCGGGCAACCTCGTGCAGCTTTCGGAGGTTTCGCTCTTCGACCGCCTCGGCAATCGTGTGAACAAGGGCTTGACTGAAGGTGCCAACAACGCCACGAGCGCGTTGGCTCCCGGTACGTTCAGCATTGGCTCGGGTTATACGTACACGGCTGCCGAAGCACCGGCCAAATTGTTCGACGACGCATTGAACACCAAGTGGTGTGTCGGCCCCGTATTGAATGGCTCGGCTTCGACCTACAAAGTGCTGGTGATGCGCCTGGCGGACAATGCGGAGCCGGTCTGCCGCTACAACCTCTATACGGCCAACGACTCCAATCAGCGCACGCCGAATGCCTGGACGCTTGAAGGCAGCGAGGACGGCGTCAACTGGGTGACGCTCGACGAAGTGAGCGGCATGGCCCAGCCGCCGCATTACTACAGCCCGGTGACGACCGCGCGCGGATTCGCCTCTCCCACGGGAACGTCGCTCGCGTCGCTCGTGCAGGTGGATGAAGGGGCGACCTTCAACCAGGTCGATCCGGATGCGACCTTCGCGGGTCTGCGCATCGATCTCGTCTTTGGCGGCGGTACGGTGAACGGACTCGATCAGGATCCGCGCCGTCTTGAGATCGTCAACTTCCCGGCCGATACGCAGATCTGCGGCTACGAGCTGCCGCTCACGGTCCATCTGCGCGAAGGCGGCAAGACGAACTTCAACAAGTGGCCCGTGGTCGTCAACGGCCGTGAGTACCGCGGCATTTGCGCCTTCATCGCCGAAGACGGCCATCTGGCGCTCCGGTCCAACAGCACCATCATCTACATCCGCTGACGCTCCAGACAGTCAAGCCCGTATTCATCTAAGTTGGCTTGACTCGTGGTTGGGGTGGTGTTATACTTCTCCTCGGGGAGGGAGGAGAAGTATGATGCTGAAAATTCAAGTCGTGTTTTTATCCGCTCTTGCGGCGATGGGCCTTTCCTGGGGCGCCTCGCCGGAAGGGCGTGCCGCTTATCCGGAGAAGCCGTATTCGGACGCGGAGATCATGGAGATGGCGATTTCGTCCGTCGAGAAGGCGGCTCCCTATGCGCGTCAATTGTTTCGTCCCTCGCTCACCAATGCGCAAGGCCGTGTGACGCCGCCGTTTGCCGTGTCGTTCAAGTTGGACGAAATCCGGGCGTTGAGCGACTGGACGACCTGGGCGGGTTTCCTGGCCAAGGAAAATCGCATCCCCAAGGGTTTCACGCGCGCGGAACTGGTGGCGAAGTGCCGCGAGGGCGTCAACTACGCCACGCAGTCGCATGTGGCGATCAAACGGATTCAGATGGCGACCGACCTCGGCAAGCCCTATTGGGGGTCCGATGCGCGCAATGGAAAGAACCTCGCGCGCCGGTGGCAGTCTGCCCTCTGGGCGGGACAGATCGGGTTCGCCGCCTCGTTCGTGTGGGACGTTCTGACGGCGGAAGAGAAGCGCGACGTCCACGACATGCTCGCGGCGGAATTGCGCGATTTGATCCTCCGCAAGGTGCCCACGGGTTTTGTCGCCGATACGAAATGCGAGGAAAACGCCTGGGAACTCTATACCTTTGCGGCCGCGCTCGGACTCTTCCCGGACGATCCGGAGGCCACGGTCTGGTTCCGCAAGATGCGCGAATACGCGATCAACGTCAACTCGCATTCCGCCGATGTCAAGAACCGTACAGTGATCGACCCGTGGTTCGACCGGACGACGGTGGCCGATCTCGTACGCGGGCCGTGCGTGTATGATGACTGGACGATGCAGAACCACGGTTTCTTCCATCCCGGTTACGTGGGTGGCGGCGTGGGCATTCCGGGTGACGCGATCCTGCGTCTGGAGATGATCCAGCGTGAGCTCCACGGGCAGGTGAAGTGGCGCACGGCGGCCTCCAACCACAACATCGTTCCCGTTTTTGACGAGGTGCTCGCCTGGTTGATGATGCCGGACGGGGAGCTCGTGATGCCGAACGGCAACGACTGGGCGCTCTACGTGCTTGACCAATGCGCGCCGCTCACGACGATGGCGTGCATGTTCAAGTCACCCGCGGCGAAGTTCATGGAGAGCCGGTCGATGCGGTCGGTGCTGGCCCGGCAGACGACGACGGGCGATGGTACGTTTCTGCTGCGGCCGGAGAATGGCCCTTGGCGGCAAGGGGTGTCGGCTTGTCGGGTGATCTTCACCTACCTCGCCCACAAATACTTTCCGAGCGACGGCGTTGCGGCGTGGACGCAGGCGGATTACTATCGCGCCTATCCGGGCGCGCGCCTCTGGAAGAGCCAGGGGTGCGTCCGTTACGTGGGCGAGGGGTATCTCTTCGCCTATGCGATTGCGCGGGGCCAGGTGAAGAACGTGTGCGGCATATTCGCGCCGCTCGATCCGGCGGCGGCGAAGACGCTCGTGCCGATGCGCCAGGGCGCGGCGGGCAACTTCACCGGCTGGTATGGTGTAGAAGGGCGCAACTGGGATGCAAAACTCGTGGGCGAGCCCTCCATCGAGACGCGAAAGGACGGCGTGACGATTCGCGAGTCGCTCCTCATGTGCGGCGGCGCGTTGCGCGACGATTGCGAAATCGTGGCCGATCCCAAAGGCGTGACGGTGACGGAACGGGTGACGGCTTGTGCCGCATGCAAGGTCTATCGCCAGTTCCCGGCGCGTGTGGCCGTGAGCCGTGACGTGACGGGACCGCAACCGCCCGGTTTCACGAATCGGGTGAACATCGTTTCGCTCACCGGCGGACAGCCCTACTGGGGCCGCAACCTCTGTGAACGTTCCATCGACTACAATTGGTATTCGCCGGCGTGCCGCACGAATGTGGTGGCGCTGAAAGCCGGCGAAACGCTCCCGACCTCGCGTGTCCGTTTCGAACCGGTGTCGGGACATCGTTGATTGAGAAAGATGGCCCAACGAAAATAGACAACTCGTCAACGAAACGGAATTTGACTGATTGTCCGTTCCGAGCATAAAACCAAAGTTGATTTGTCTCTCTCCTTTACGCAATTTTATGGTACAATAGTATCGAATTGTTAAAGAGGAGGAGTTGAAGATGAAGTCTGTTCTGGTGGCTGTGGCAATGGTTGCCGGCGTGCTGGCAGGAGGTACGACATGGGGAGATTCGTCTGTCCCTGAAGGGTATCGTCCGCTTGAGTATTTCGACCTCGATGGGGCGCAGTGGGTCGATACCGGCTACTTCCCGAAGTGTACCGACCGTTTGGAGATGACGGTGGCGCTGCCGCCCGATCGCGTGCGGGATGCCGGAACCTACTATGCGCTCTGGTGCACGCGCAACGGAAGTGGGGCCATTTCACTGTCGGCCTTTCTCGGCGCTTCATCGGAACAGGCGGTGGCGCTGAGTACCGGCAACCCGCCGGCCGGTGCACTCCGGTTCGACCGTAACACGCCAGGTACGACGACTGACGTTTGGGTCGCGCCGGGCGAGACGTCACATGTCGTCGTGGCCGATTACGGAGCGGGTGCCTGTACGGTCGATGGCGAGGCCGCCTACACCTTTCCGAATCTCGATCCTTATATTGCCGCAGGACGCCTTGTCCTTTTTGCCTCCCACAAGTGCGGACTCGGACTCGATGCGAAGGCTTCGAGCATGGACGGTAACTGGGCATCTTATCGATTCTTCCGTTTTCGCGTGTTCGACAAGACGGGCACGCTCCAGCGTGACTACGTGCCGGTGTGCAAGCTCGACGAGACGGATCCCCTCAAGCGCTACGGCATTTATGAATGCGTGACCGGCGCCTATTGCACGAACAACGGAACGCGTCCGTGCCAACCGTCGCTCGAGACCGTCGTGTTGACGGAAGACACCGATCTCACCGGCGCGGAGGCGATGTCCCTCTTCGGCAAGCGCTACGATTTGAACGGCTATCGACTGACGCTCGGCGCGTTTGTTCCGCCGCTGGGGGTGACCAATTCGTCCGTCGATCGCGGCGAATTGCGTTTGAGCTGCCCGACGGATCGGACGATCACGGAAATGACGGTGGGCGGCAATCTCACGGTGGTCAAGGACGGTGCGGGCACCCTGACGCTGGCGGGCGGTACTTTCGGCGGTGCGTGGCGCGTGGCGGCCGGCACGCTTGCGGTGGGCTGCACGTTCAACGGAATCACCGCCACGGCGGAGAATCCGCTCGTCGTCGATGAAGGTGCCGTCTTTTCCATCCTCTATAGCAGCCAGACCGCCGACCGACTGTCCGAGAATGCGCAGGTGGTGGTGAATGGCGGTGAAATGCGCTTGAATGGCGCGAACATCTTCTGGGAATCCGCCAAGCCGAACGTGTTCGTGACGAATGGCACGGTCACGGTTGTCAATGACCATGAGGGTGGCGATGTGAAGCTCGAGAATCTCACGCTCGCGTCGTCGGTGGTGCGTTTCGAGGGAACGGTGCCGGGCTATGGTGGGAACCATGGTTTGGGCCTTGCGCGGTTGACGACGACGGGCGAGTGCCGTTACGAAGCGCCGGCCGATACGCCGAACCTGATTTGGAAGACCAACTCGAGCGACACGGGCCTTGAAGTCGATGTGGTTTCGGGCACTTTGCATTTTGGCGGCAAGTACCGCACGGCAAATTTGATGCTGCGCAAGATGGGCGCGGGACGTCTCCTGCTCGAGCCGGGTGCGGCTTTTGACGGTAACTGCGTTGGCCTCATCGATGGCGTCGTGACGGTGAACGATGTGTGGCGTTCGACCGTGACGGCTCAAATGAACCTGGGGTCCGCGGCGACGGCCGATCTTACCGAGGCGGGGAGCGTTTTGGGAAACCCCGATTTCATCTTCGGCCTTGCGCGTGCCGCGTACGACACGGGCTCGGTCCTGACGCTTGACATTCATGGGCGCACGCTCGCGAACGGCGAACCGCTCGTGCGCTTTGCGTCCTGCCCCACGAACCTGACCTTCGCCCTGGATGCGGCCACGGTTGCGGCCGGCGGCACGATCACGGTGGGACTGGACGGCGTCTACTACGGCGGCGCGGGGACGACTGCGCCCCACACGGCCATTTGGACGGGGGAAGCGGGCGACGGGGATGTCGCCAATCCCGCGAACTGGTCGTGTGCCAACGTGGCGGGCGAACCGCTCACGCAGGTCGCCGCGACCGCTGAAACCTGGATCGGCGACGTGACCCTCGAACAGGATCTCGACTGGCGTGCGCTCGGTACCTTGCATCTTGCCGGCACGGTGAACCTGAACGGACACCGTCTGCAGGTGGCGGGATTGAAGGGGCCGGGCCAGATCGTGGATGGTCGCTACGATCTCACGACGACGAACGGCGAAGCGCACATCATCGTGGACAAGCCCGCCGCGCTCGACTTCCGCAAGACGCCGATTCCGACGCTCTTCAACGACAATCCGTTTTATACGTCTGCTCTGTCGTATGGCCAGCGCATCATCGTGGAGAAGAAGAATCTGCCGTTCTCGATCGACTACGACTTTGGCGAGCCGACGCTCATCGATTCCTATCGCATGCTGTTGAGCGATTCGGTGAGCCGCAATCCGTCGGACTGGACGTTCTCGGGTTCCGCCGATGGCACAACCTGGACGGAACTCGACAACCGCACGGGTGTGAAGGATCTCTCGCGGTGTGCGTTCGCGCAGTACGATTTCACGAACGAGACGGCCTATCGGTTCTACCGCCTCACGCTCCAGGCGACGCCGGGCAATCAGTATGCCGAGCTGTGCCAGCTCGAATACGGACGGCAGTCCGCGACGCCGGGAGAACTCGTCATCGACGTGCCGGCGGGAACGACGAACATCAACGCGACCGTGGCGCTCAACGGCAACTTCAAGGTGGTGAAAGCGGGCGCCGGTACCTTCGTAGCCGCCTACGCCAATCAAACGTACGCGGGAGGCACCGACGTAACCGCCGGTACGTTCACCTGGGGAACGGGCTTGTTCCCCGCGGGCATGGGCAAGATCGCCGTGTCCACCGGTTCGACGTTCGACATGAACGGCCAGACGGATCCTTTCCGCCTCGATTATCCGCTCGAACTCGCCGGCACGGTGCGCCAACAGCTCACGAAGACGGGCGATGCCGCCAACACGGGGCTGCGTTCGTTCGGCAACATCACGCTCACGGGAGATGCGACGATTGCGGGCAAGTGGTTCTATTTCGGCCGGTACGACGCCGTGGGCGCGCAGACGGGATGGATCCAGTTCAACGGCCATCGCCTCACCTTCGATCTCAGCGACAACATCGGACTCGGAAAGTGGGCCTCGCCCGATGCGGAAACCGGCAGCTTCGCCTTCGTCAATACGGCGGACGATGGTTCATGCGGTATCGCCGAATCGCTGGAGGTGTGGGATTTCGGCGCGACGCCGTGCACGTTCGGTCCGCGCACGATGGTGCGCATTAGCCACTCGTTCCGGACCGCCGATTTCTCCTACGCCAATACGCAGTGGCAGGGCTTGACCTGGGGCTGCGGGATGAGGGTGGTCGGGCACTATGCACCGGGCGCGTTCTATCCGCCGGTCATTTTCGAGAATGGTGCGACGTTCGATTTGTCCGCCGTCTCGGGCGTTTTCGATGCCGATGGTGCCTCTCCGATTGTGACCGCTTTGCAGACGGTCGACCAGATCGGCACCGTCTCGTTCGAAACGAATGTCACGGTGACGGTGGATGTCCACAGACGCACGTTCGCGGCGGGCGAACAGATCGTGAAGTGGTCCGCGCCGCTGCCCGAAGGCGTGTCCTTCGTCTTCGACGCCGAAACGGCGACGGGCGGCATTGCGCCGTTTGCGACGGACGCGGGACTCTACTACGGCGAACCCGAGCGGTATGTCGATACGGCCGAATGGACCGGCGCGGCGGGCGATGGCGACCTGACGAACCCGCTCAACTGGACGTGCAAGGACGTGCGCGGCAATACGGTGGAGAATGCGCTGCCGGGTGCAACGGCGTCCGTGACGGTGGAAGGGCAGGGACTTCGGGTGCAGTTCCCCGCAGGCACGACGCTCGCCTATCGCGAGCTCACGATCGGCGACTGCTCGCTGGCGTGCGATTGTGACTGGCGGGGCATCGATTCGGCGTCCATTACGGGAACGATCGACCTCAAGGGCAACAAGCTCTCGGTGACGGGCCTCAACGGCACGTGGAAATGTACGGACGCGAGCGGCTACGACCTCATCGAGTATCTGAACTTCAATACGAGCGATGCGACGAAGGGCCAGAAGATCAATCTCGACTACACGCCGCTGTCGAGCGACCGCCTTGAAGCGCGCTTCATGATCACGAAGAACATTCCGGCCAACCGCTACTATGGGATCTGGTGCGCACGGAATTCGAAGAGCGGTAATACATACACGTGTTTTGCCTCGGGGAATGGTGGCAACAAGGTCCGCTATGACTATAACAGCGGCACGCTCTTCTGGTCCACGGCGTTCAACGCGAATGATATTCAGACGGTGGTGGTGTCGCCGGCGGAGGAAAAGGCGTTTCTCAACGACCTCTGGTGGGCGATGTCGCCGGCGAACTTCACGGTGGGCTCGAGCCTCGTCGTGGGCGCGTCGCATGCGGGCGGATCCGGTTACGGGCATTTCTCCGACTGCCGCATCTATGGCTTGAAGATCACCGGCGCTGACGGTACCGTGAAGGCCGATTTCGTACCGGCGCGGCGTCTCGCCGATGGTGAGCTGGGGCTTTTGAATCTGCTCACCTACGAGTTCAAGATCAACAGCGGCAACGCGGGTACGCTCGGGGCGGGTCCGACACTTCAGAACGGCATCGACCGGGTGGGCGAACTTCACGTGGCCATTCCGGACGACGGCACCACGTATTTCAACAACGGCGTTGCGCTCGTCGGCATGTTCAAGCTCGTGCTTGAGGGTCCCGGCCGCTTCGCCGCGAATCGTGCGAACCAGTATTACCATGGCGGAACCGTGGTTGCGGGCGGTGTGGCAACAACCTATCACTCCCCGGATCAGGGTCCGGCGGCCAACCACTTCTGGGGTGCGTCGGGTACGCGCATCACGGTGGAAGCGGGCGCGGAGTTCAATATGAAGGGATTGGCGAATTATCATGCTTCTCATGAGATCGTGCTCGCGGGCGGCCGGTGGACGGACCTGGACGGCATCAACATGAATGCGAACAGCAATGGCCTCGGCGCGATGACGCTCACGGACGATTCCGAAATCGAGGCCAATCGCAATATCTACTTCCGAAATGCGGGCGTGGTGGATCTCGGCGGGCATACGCTGACGATCACGCTTCCGAACACCGTTGAACTCGGCCTCCACAACTCGACGGTCTTCTCGAACGGCACGGTGGTCGTGCGTGGCGGAAAGGTGTATGGCTTTGGTACGGTCGTCCATGCCGAAACGGCCACCTTTGTTTTCGAGGATGGCTACATTTACCAGGGGAATCCTGGCGCGCCGTTGAACGTCGGTGGGTACACGGCCGGAGAGACGCCGGCGGGTCTCTTCAATCGCGGTGTCGAGGCCATCAACGTGTTCGGGCGTTTCACGCCGGCGTCGGACGATTTCTTCGGCTGCACGCTGCAGAACGGCGCCTCGATCGACCTCTCGGGCCAGGACGGCACGTGGTCGATGACGAGTCCGAGCACCCAGGGCCTCGATACGGTGACGGTGGCCCCCGGTGCCACAGTGACGATCGAACTCGGCACGCGCAATCTGCACGGCAATCTTCATCTCATTGCATGGGATGAAGAACCGCAGAATGTCACCTGGCAGCTCGACGAGGCGAGCCGCAAGTACGGCTACCGCATCGAAATAAGAGACGACGGCCTCCACCTCACCCGCGGCCTGACATTGTTCTTCCGCTGAGTTGCCAAAAGGTAATCGGTCAGTGAGCGGAGTGACTTGCGTTCCCTCCACGACCGTTGACCGATTGCCTAACAAAAATGTAAAGTCTTGTTTTTTGTGAGTTAGGGTGCTAGAATAGTGATCTGTTATTCTGACGATCAACAGATCGGTTTTGCATTGTTTGACTTAAAAGGAAAAAACAGATGAAACAGACTACGCTTTCGCGTTGTGGTTTCCTTACGGCCCTGGCTTTGATCGGATCCCTTCAGGCCGTTGAATTGCCGTCCGGTTACAGGACGGTCGACTACATCGAAGCCGATGGTACGCAGATGGTCGACACGGGCATCCGTCCAACACCGACCCAGACGTTGGCGCTTGATTTCAGCCATTTGCAGAACAACGGAGACTGGTTGATCGTCTTGTTCGGCGTGGGGTCGAGCAGTTGGATCGGGGCGCCTTTGTTCGGCGTGGAAAGCGGGTCCTACAAGTTCGGCTGCAATGGACTCGCGGGATCTAATTGCGGCGCGTTCGATTCGACGACGGACCGTCTGTCGTTTACAGCAGACTTCCAGAACGATGTGGTTCGGCTGTACAATGAGAGCCGCTCGGCCTGGCAGGGGTGGACGGACATTGGAACGGGATGGTCCGACTGGTCACACACCTACCGTCTTTTCTCCGATTCCGACGGAAACTTCAAATCCTCCTACCGTCTTTACTCCTTCCAGATCTGGGACAACGGCGTGCTGGTGGGCGACTTCGTGCCCTGCCGCGACGCGAACCGGAAGGCCGGCCTTTGGGATCGCGTTCAGGGGCGGATGTTCTTCGATACGGACGGGAATGGATTCGCGGCCCCGTACCCGTATGAAGATCTGCCGCCCGGTTATGCCGCGGCCGAGTACATTGCAGGTACGGGCACGCAGTACCTCAGCACGAGGTACACCCTGAAGGCGGCGGACAAGATCGAGTGCGTGGTCGACGTGCCGCAGGAGCAGTTGTCGAACCCGAATGTGGCTTTGTATGGCACGAGCTTTTCTTGGGCGTATGGAGCTCGTGCAGTCCTGATCAAACGCTATGATTCGGCCATTCGCACCTATGTCGTGGGGGAGACAGTCGGCGACGATCAGTACGGCAACCAAGACAATTCCGATGGTTTCTACGGACGAAAGGTCTCCATGACGGATGTCGGGGGACGCTTGACCTGGACGGCGCTGGATGGTAGCGGGTACTCGGGTTCTATTGATTCCAACGGCGGCGCGCCTGTGAATGCATACAATTCGCTGCTGATTTTCGACCATAACGTCATTGCCGATTACAATGATAAGGTCTCGAATGCCGGTCGGGACGGAAACTGGGCTTCGGCAGTGGCCAAGCTCTATTCGTTCACGATTACCGACGCGGACGGAAACAAGATCCGTGATCTCAAGCCGTGCTACTCGCCCGAGGGGGTGCCGGGGATGTTCGACATGACCTTCGGCAAGTTCTACGGCAGCGAGACGGAGTCGCCGTTCCAGGGTCCGAGCACGGAAACGCTTCCCGCCGGTTTTACGGCGCTGGAGTACATCGCTTCCACCCCGGGCGGCAATCAGTACATCAACACCGATTACAAATACCGGAACTTCTACACGCGCATCGTGTGCGACATGATGGCGCCGGCGCAGCAGACGGCGGTCGCCAACGACCCTCTGGCCCAGCATGCGGTTTTCGGTTCGCATGGCAATGGCGATGCGAATGGTCTGATTGCCAACGCCTACGATTTCTATATCGGGTGGTATGGCACGCCGGCAGCCGCACTCATCACCCGGTGCTCGTTCTATCCGATACCGCTCGGGGCCGACAATCCGCCTGACAACCAGTTCGTCTGGGCGAATGGGTTCCCCTTGGAAAAACGGGTGACGGTCGATTGTCAGGTCGATGGCAGTCTGCCGTTGGTCACCGTGACGCCGAACGGCCCGACGCTGCGCAGCCAGAATTCGCAGATGGCGGGTTGGAACAATCCCTGTTTGTGTCCGTTCTACATTTTCGCCGCCGACCGTGCGGGCACGGCGGTCGGACATTCGGCGATGCGGTTGTACGGTTTCAAGGTCTACGAGGGCGAGACCTGCACCGTCGACCTGGTGCCGTGCCGCAATGCACGGGGCCAGTCGGGACTTTTCGACCTGAAGCGCGGACTGTTCCTGGCGAATGCGAACAAGGCGCAGAACGCGGTGCCGTTCGTGGGCAGCGACGAGATTGTCTGCTGCAGTTGGATGAAGTCCGACGGAACGCAGTACATCAACACGGGCTATGTGCCGCAGGCGAACACGAAGGTCGATGCCATTATCAATTTCGATTCGGCGGCAAGCGCCAGTCATTCCCATGCGGCGGTGTTCGGTGTGACGGCGGCAGACGGGTATGACGCCTTTACCCTGTTCCGTTGGAACGGCAACAACAATCCGCTCTATGTGCGTGGCGGCGGCGAAAACGCCAAGCAGGGGACCTCCTACTTCTACGACCACATAATCAATCTTGTCTGCGAGGGCCGCAGTGCCGCATGGACGGTGCTCGATGGCGCGGATGCGGGCCAGCACGAGGCGGTCAGCTACAGCCAGGGCGAACCGGGCGCGGTGAAGCCGGGCCGAAACCTTTATCTGTTCGCCTTCAATGAAAACGACGCTGCGCCGGGATCGCACATCATGTCGGTGATGACGCTCTACTCCTTCAACATCTACGAGGGCACCACCCCGGTGCGGGCGTTCGTGCCGGCGGTCGATTCGTTGGGACATGGCGGCGTGGTCGATGTGCGGACGGGCGAGTTTCGTTCGATCCCCGGCGTCAATACCGTCACCTGGGGTGGCTTCCAGTATCAAGTGCGTGGCACGACGATGCGTCTTCTTGCGGGAACGATGGACCGAAACGATTTCGACGCGCGCGGGGCGATGTCTTATTCCTCGTTCGAAAAGGTCGGTGCGGGAAGCGTCAATGTGGCAGGAATCGAACTGCCGTTCCCCGCGCTCGCGGTGCGGGAGGGTGAACTGGTGTTTGCCGACGGACAGATGAAGACTTGCACCATAACCGGCGCGCTGACGCTCGATGGCGGGGCGGCGGCGAAGGTGGATGTCGATCTCGTCAATGCCTCGGCGGATGTTCTTGCCGCCGATGAACTGGTGCTGAATGCCTCGGTCGAGAATCCGTTCAATCTCGTCGCGGTGCCGTTGGGCACGGAGCTCAAGGTCGGCGAGACTCCGATCCCGCTTTTGCGGTGTGCGGCGCTTCAGGCGGGCGACGAGGCGAAGTTCAGCCTGAGCGGTGTGATTGGCGAACTCGCCGTGGTGGAAGGGGCGCTCGTGTTGAAGAAACGCGAAATCCCGACGACGCCGACGGCTGTCTGGACGAACGGTTCGGGTGACGGACTCTGGTACAATCCGGAGAACTGGAATCCGGCCGCCGTGCCGATCGTTACGGCGAATTTCGACTTGGCGGGTGACCAGACGACGCTGAACGACGGTGCGTTCTTCCTGACCTCGCTGGTCCACGGAGAAACGGCGGGGGCATTCGTCCACAATGGAACGGACCCCGTGACGGTCGGGGAATCGCTGGTCAACGCGTCGACGGCGACGCAGACCTTCAACTTGCCGCTCGTGCTCGGCAGCGCCGACGGCACGTTCACCGTGCAGGCGGCGGGCGATGTCGCGCTGAACGGTCCGGTCACGATGGAAGCGGCAACGCTGGTGAAGACGGATGAAGGAACCCTGACGCTCCCCGAAGGCACATTGTCGACGTTGACGACGCTAGATGTGCAAGGTGGAACCGTCGACTTCGCGGCCGGCGAACAGCCCTTGGCGCTCACGACGTCCATCGCCGTGGCCGAAGGGGCAGGCGTGACGATCAACAGCGGGACGCGGGCCGTGACGTTTGCGGGTCCGCTCGCCAACAACGGCACGGTGACGGTGAAGGGCACTGGCGAGACGCACTTCGGTTCCGCGCTCACGGGGACGGGCGTTTTCGACCTCACGGGCGGCATCGCCTATTTTAACGCGGCGGGTACGATCCCGTCCTTTGGCGCGTGCGACGCGTCCATTGCGATCAGCTACGACGGGAACACCACGGTGGGCACGGCGTTCGACGGACCCATCGCGCTGTCGAAGACCTCCGGAAAGCATGTCTATGTCAACGGGTCGATTGCGCCGGATGCCGGGCGCCTGACGCTGGACGGCGCGACTTGGAACGCCTACGATCTCTACCTCGGCGGTACCTACGGTGCGCTGACAATCGGCAACGGTTCGACGGTGTCGGTTGCGGGCACGTTCCTCACGGGCTACGCCACCGATTCGGGCGCGGCGGAGCTGACGATCGGTACGGGTGGTACGCTGAATCTGTCCAACGGTGCCATCATCGGCAACAACGGTTGGACGAAGCAGGGCGGCAAGGCTTCGCGCGACACGCTCACGGTGGACGGCGGCACGGTCGATTCCAGCGCGGGGAAGATCGTGTTGGCGGCGAACCAGCCGCATGCAGATCTCGTCCTCAATGACGGCACGCTGAGCGCGAAGGGCATTCAGTTCTACAATTTCAGCAATTGCGGAACGGCGGACATCCTGGCCTTCACGCGTCCTGATGCGAGCTTCACCCAGCGTGGCGGTACGCTGAATCTCGGCGCGGACGGCTTCAACCTTCAGGTCGTCACGACCATTTATGAACCGTATTGCATGGTCCGCTCGGGCAAGCCATTCGCCGATCTCGTGAACGGCACGCTGACGGCGGCGGCCGATTTCAGCACGTCTCTTGGTGGCTTTACGGCGGTGTTCGGCGCATGGGACGATGCGGACGGCGCGTACACGATCGACCTCAACGGTCACACGGTCAACTGGAACACGGCTCTGGCGGGGACGAGCGACGTGATGCTGCAGGGCGAAGGCAAGTTCAAATCCGTCGCGGCGTTCAAGGGCGTTCCGAGCGGCAAGTGGACGGTCAATGTGGATGCGGATCTCTCCGGCGGGGCCGGCTTCGCGGGCGGTCTCGAACTTGGCGAGGGCGTCAGCGCGTCGATCGACATCGGTACGGACGGGGCGATTGAAATGCTCTACCAGGGGGTGGACGAATGCAGCCACATCGCCAACCTCAAGGCCTACAACGGCGTGTATCCGTACGTCGTCAACGGAATGGACCGTCTGCACCAGCAGACGGCGGCCGCGGAATACCCGTGGAACAACTTCCTCTATCGCGGACAGTTCTATGTGCCGGAGGAAGCGACCTATTACTTTGGCGCGAACTTCAAGGGCAATCCGTATATTGGCGGCACGGATTCCGCGAGTACATGGTTCCAGATCGACGGCACGGATGTGTTGAGCACGGCTGCGGACGGCGGATCGGTTTCGACGGGAAGCCGGCAGTTGACGCCCGGCTGGCATGAATTCCGCGTGTTCGTGTTCTTGGACGCCGCAGATGATGGTCCGGCGCGGGACGATTGGAAGGATGCGCAGATGGCGCTCGGCTGGACGACGACGGAACCGTCGGATCCGAATGCGGCCTCCGCGTATCGGAAGTTCGACGCGTCGACGCTCAAGATGCGCGTTCGCGGCGCGGGCGTGGCGCGTTGGGAACGTCGGAACGGCTACGACAAGAATCTGCTCGTCGCCGATGCGTTTACAGGCGAAAGCGCGGGGGTGCTTGATACGCTGACGATTCTCCGGCGGGTGACGGACGACGGGGCCGCCGCCGAACCGCTCAATCGCCTCGCGGAAGACGGTAACGCACGATTGACGGGCGCGTTCAAGGCCGAGAAGGAGGGGTCCTACGCATTCAACGGAATTTTCGATGACTGCCTAGCGCTCTTCATCGATGGAACGAAGGCCTTTGAGACGGCCGACTGGAACCAGTCTGCTTTGAAGAACGTCTACCTGGATGTCGGTTGGCATACGTTTGACATCCGCTTGGGCGACGGCGGTGGCGCCGTGGGCCATGACAATGCGCTCATGGTGATGCGTCCGGACGAATCGACTCCGGTGGCGTTCGATGAAGAGAACTTCGCGTTCCGCACCATTGCCGCGCCGACGGCCGGTCTCGCGGGCACGGTACGCCTCAACGAGGGCGCCACGCTCACGAATGTGGCGGCGGGGGCGTGCCCCCTGGCGGGTCGGCTTGAGGGAGCCGGGGCGCTCGTGGGCGATTTCGCGTTCGCTGAAACGGGTTCGCTCGGCGTGACGGTCGCACAACGCGAGGTGACGTCCGTGCCGAACATCGAAGGGGTGACCAACGTCGATTTCCTCCGGACGCTCAAGAAGATCGAGGTGACCGTCGACGGGGATGCCACATCCGAGCGCTATCCGATTGCGTCCGCCGGTACCTTGACGTCGCAGGAGGCGTCCGCCATCGAGGTCGTGGTGTCGGCACCGGGCAATAAACGGACAGATGGATGGCGGGCAATGGTACGGGGAGGACAGCTCGTGCTCTTCAATCCGCGAGCCTCGGGCTTGACGCTGATCCTGCGTTGATGTACTCGGTCAGCGTTCTAACCGCCCCGCTGATCGGTTGCCAATTCGGGCTTGCTTCAGGGGGGTGGAAGTGCTATACTCTTCTAATGTACAAATTTGGGGGGGGCGTATTTAGGGCCTGTTCAATGGATCAACGAGAAAGAAAGATGATGAAAACGAGATTGTTTTCGCTTGTTTCTGCCGTGGTTGCCACGACATTGTCTGTACTGTCCGCTCGTGCAGCGGACGTCACGCCCGAGCAGGCTTCGCTTGCCGCGCAGCGCTGGGTCGCCCGAAGCGGCGAGTTCGCCGCCTCGTTCGGGAAGGCTGTCAGTACCGTTACGAAGGAGACCGTGCAGGGCACGAGCTTCTACGTGGCGAAGATGCAGGGGAGCGGCGTGATCGTCCTCTCGTCCGACACGACGCAGCGTCCCGTGATCTTCGCGCTCCCCGGAACCGAGTTCCAGACCGTCGAACAGAATCCGGCGGTGAAGCTGCTCGTCACCGACCTGAAGCGCACGCTTTCCAAAAAGTCCGCAGAAGCGAACGAGGCGGCGTGGCGCAAGCTCGTGTCCACCGGCCCCTCGCTGATGGCGACGACCAGCTCCCCGAGCGACATCCGCGTTCCCCAGCTCGTGACGACGCAATGGTCGCAGACGTCTGACTTCTCGGGGCAGCCGTGCTTCAATCTTTATACGCCGACTTACAGTGTTGGCGGATCCGAGAGGTCTTGCGTGGCCGGATGCGTGCCGATCGCCACGGCGCAGACGATGAATTACTTCCGCTATCCGGCCGCTTATCCCGATCCGATGTGTGGACATTATGTCGATTTCAAGTTTCCGCTCGATTACGTTCCGTCCGGCACCAATGCCGTCATGGAGTACACGAAGTGGCCAGGTGAGACCATCAACTGGAACCTGATGCAGAACCGGCCGGGTGCTGCGGGCGAGCCGACGACGACTTCCGCCAACCGCGAGGCGATCGGCAAGTTGTGCTACAATGTCGGCGCGGCCGGCGCGGCGATCTTTTACGAACCGGGCGCTACGGGCGGACAACCCGCGGGTATCGTGCTGGCGTTTCAGAACTTCGGTTACTCCAATGCCGAATGTCTCTATGCCGATCAGAGTGAGCTGATGCGCGTCATTCGCGCGAACCTGAACGCGAAGCGTCCACTTTGCGTTGAAATTCCCTATCAGTCGCATCAGATCGTCTGCGACGGCTACGGTTATTCGGGTAACGACCTGTACATCCATTTGAACATGGGTTGGATGGGGAGTTGTGATACCTGGTATTCCCAGCCGCCGGAGGACGTCTCGGGAACGGCCGATAATGAATACAATCTTTCCTGCATCGGCAGTGTCGTGGGCAATATCTACACGACCGAACCGGCGGAGAGCGTGATTCTGAGCGGCCGCGTGACGGGCAGTGCGGCGACGGTGAGGGCGGTTGATGCCGCCGATCCTTCGAAGTCCTACACGGGGACGACCGACGCGAAGGGTGTTTATGCACTTCTTGTGCCGCCGGGAAAGTACCTTGCCTACATCAAGGTCGCCGATTCCTATTCGTCGGCGAAGGCGGTTTCGATGGCGGCGGGTATTGCCGGCGATATCGACAACTGCGATTTCGTCGCCTCTGCGGCGGACAAGGCGTCGGCGCCGGTGGCCTCATCGTTGCCGACGGGTTATACGCGGGTGGACTGGGTGAAGAACGCGGGTTCGACTGCGGTCACGGTGGCGGGTCAGTCGCTCGCTCCCGGTCAGAAGATCTCCGAGACGCTTACCATCACGGACGCGAACGGCGCCGTGCCCGCCGCGCTCATCCCCGTCCGTCGGGCGAGTGACGGCGCGTCCGGCTTCGTCGATGCCTTGAACAGTACGTTCTCCACCGATGCTGCGCTCATAAGCCGCTTGCCGGGCGATGTCTTCGCCTTGCCGAGCGATTACACCGCGCTTGAGTACATCGCGAGCACGGGCGAGCAGTACATCAACACGGGCTATGCGCCGAAGGCGACGGACAGGATCGACTGCGTAGTGAACGTGCCGAGTGATCAGGGAAGCAAGGCGGCTACGTTTTTGTATGGTACAACGGATAGCTGGGCGAAAAATGCCCGTACGGTCTTGGTTAAACATCAATCCACCAGTTGGAGGTCCTATGTCGTGGGAGCGACCGTCGGCGATCCGCAGTATGCAAACCACGAGGACGGCGCAGGCTTCTACGGACGGAAGATTGCCATTTCCGATGTCGGCGAAACGATGAGCTGGTCGGCACAGGACGGAACGGCATCTGCCGGCAGCGTCAGTTCCAACGGCGGCGATCCCGTCGACGCGGTGAATCCGCTTCTGATCTTCAACATGAGCATTAGCGGCGACGCGCCGGCGACCAGCCAAGACTCGACCAATTGGGCGCCGGGCAGGGCCAAACTCTACTCGTTCACGATCACCGATACGAACGGTAACAAGGTACGTGACTACATCCCCTGCAAGAACGCCAGCGGCACGGTCGGCCTCTGGGACAAGGCGGAGGGCGAGTTTGTCACGAGCGCAACAAGCGCGGCATTCCATCCGCCGCTGCCGATGGGCTACGAGGAGGTGGAGTTCATCCGCTCGACCCCGGGCGGCAACCAGTACATCAACACGAAACACTGCCCGACGGACAAGACGCGCATAGTCGCCACGGTCTACGAGCCGGAGCAGACGGGGGCGACAGGTGGACTCTGGCATTGCCAGGAATGTGATTTCGTCGCGATGTTCGGCTCGTTTACAAACGGCGGCCCCGACACGCATGACGAGAATTGGGTGTTCTCGGCCTACAATTGCTGCGCCTACTTCCTCAAGTGGTGGAGCAATGCCGGTGGGCAGGATTACATGCGTTACAAGCCGAATCAGTGTTCTACGGACGGCATCCAAGCCGGCTACGGTAATCTACCCGCTCACAATACGAAGCGGACATACGAGTTCCATCCGACGGGATTCCGAATCGACGGCGGTGATTGGTGGTTTTGGAATGGTGCGGAGTGGGTTCCGACGTTCGCCACGCCGCCGACCTTTACGTCGGCTTATCCGCTCTACATCTTCGGCGCGAACCAGGACGGCACGTTCAAGTATCCGGCCTCGATGCGGCTCTACGGCTTCAAGATCTACGAGGGCGCGGAGCAGGATCTGGTGCGTGATTTCGTGCCGTGCCGTAACGAGAAGGGCGAGGCTGGTCTCTATGACCACGTCACCAAGGAGTTCTACGGCAACGCCAATACGGCGGCGGGCGCGACGCCGTTCTATACGACGGCGGAGGATGTGCTGCCTGACGATTACAAAGCCGTCGATTTTATCGAGTCCGACGGCACGCAGTACATCGACACGGAGTATATGTGGAACTATTACACGCGTATCGTCTGCGACATGAGCGCGCCGCAACAGGCGACAGGTTCGCAGGCTGACGGGATGAATTCGCGGGCGGCGTTCGGAAGCTACAACGGATACTTCGGGGCTTACGACAATGATTTCACCGAAACCACTGTGATGAATCAGCAGTACACCTTCTATCTGTCGTGGTGGAACACTCTTTCTGTGACGCGTTATACGCGATACGGTTTTGGCGATTGGGATTCCTACGCCAAAGAGCGGAACGACTTCCCGTATGGTCAGCGCGTGACGATTGACTGCTACGTCGCCGACAATACGACAACCGCCATGGTGACGCCGTATGGACAACAGTCCGGTGGCTTGGAGTACAGGACGAACTTCGATGTGGGAGGAGAATGGGCTTCGGCGACCTGTCCGTTCTACATCTTCGCGGCGAATGCGAATGGCAAGGCCAGCAACTATTCGGTCATGAGGCTCTATGGGTTCAAGATCTACGAAGGCGAGACGCTCATGCGCGACTATGTGCCGTGCAAGAAGCCTGACGGTACGGCTGGCCTCTGGGACAAGGTGAGAGGTGCATTCGTCAGCAGTCCTGTCGGCAATGCTTTCCTCGCGTCTTATGGCTCCGACACGTTGCCGGAGGGTTACGGGGCGGTCGAGTACATTGAGTCCACCGGTTCGCAGTACATCGATACGGGCTACTATCACAACGCGAACACGCGGATCGAGTGCACGCTTCTGGCCAATCAGCAGACCAGTGGCGGTAATTTCGTGGCCGCGTTCGGCAGCCACCGGAACTGGGCCGAAACCTATGAGTACTGGGGATATGACTTCTACCTGAAGTGGTGGGGAAATGCCGGCGAGACGGGCTACACCCGTAGCGGAACGTATAATTATGAAGAGGGGAAGTTTGCCAGTAATTGGGATTTCCCGTTCGGACAGAAGGTGACGATCACGTGTGACAACAACGGTGCGGTGGTGATGCCGGGCAATGTCACCTATGCGATTACGGGTTGGAACGATGCATCTGGACGCCCATTCTACATTTTCGCGGCGTGTTGCGGAGGAGACGAAGGTCAAGCCGATGGCCCCGAGTGCTTTTCGGCAATGAAACTCTACGGTTTCAAGATTTACGACGGTGCGACGTTGAAGCGTGACCTCGTGCCGTGTCGCAACCCCGACGGCGTGGCCGGTCTCTTCGACATGGTGTATGGCAAGTTCTACTCGAGCAGTTCGAGTACGAAATTCCTCGCACCGTGGCCGTTCGCGGAGAGCAGGTTAGTGCTGCCCAACGAGTATACTGCGCTCGAATATATCGAGTCCACCGGTTCGCAGTATATCGATACGAGTTACACGCCGCTGGTGAATACGAAGGTCGACTGCACGATCGATTTCAACAAGACAGCGTCGAGCGACCATTCTCACGCAGCCGTTTTTGGCGTAACCGCGTCTGGAGGCTTTGACGCCTTCACATTCTTCCGTTGGAATGGTGAAAACAATCCTCTGTACGTGCGTGGCGGGGGCGAAAATGCGAAGGGGGGCGCCGAGCACTTCTACGATCGCAAGATCAATTTGGTGTGTGAAGGCAAGAGCGCGTCCTGGACCGTGCTGGAGGGCGCGGATGCGGGTGCGTCCGAGTCGGTCGCCTACACGCAGGGCGAACCCGGGGACGCGAAGCCGGACAGGCATCTCTACATCTTCGCTTTCAATGAATCGGACAATAATTCCTCGCCGGGCGATCACATCAGGTCGGTGATGAAGCTCTATTCGTTCAAGATCAGCGAGAACGGACAGCTCGTCCGCGACTTCCTGCCGTGCCGCAATGCGAGCGGCGTGGCCGGGCTCTACGATCCCGTGACTGAGCGGTTCTACGCCAATGCGGGAACGGGCGCGTTTATTGGCAGCGATGAGATCCCGCTGCCGACGGACGAGGTCACCGTTCGGGTGCCGATGGGATTCTTCAATGGCAAGACGGTCGAGGGCCAGGCGGTTACCACGCTCGCGCAGAAGCAGGCGTATCTGTACGTGGCGGAGGCGAACGGACTCAAGGCGTGGCAGAACTACGCGATGGGCGTCGATGGTACCGTGGCGGCGAATGCGTTCGACATCACCTACACGAAGACCAATGAGGCGAACATCGTTCTCTCGACCCCGATCGCGGCGTTCAACGCACCGGCCGGTTCGGGCCTCACCGTGACCTACACGCTGATGAAGTCGACGGACGGCGGCGCGACGTGGAGCAAGGTGGCGACAGGACTTTCGACCCCGACGGTGTCGCTCCCGGTGACGGAAATCGGCACGGGCGACAGTCTCTGGAAGTTCAAGGCGGTGTTCGTGGCCCCCTAAGGCGACACGTCCCACGAATCAACTCATTTGTTTAGGAGAGAAGAAATGAACAAACTCATCATCTCTATGGCAGTTGCGTTTGCGGCGTTGTGCGCCGCGTTCGGTGACGGACAGGAAAACGTGCCGATTACGATTTGCACCCGTGCGCCCGCGACCTATGCGGATGGCACCACGGTGAAGCCGGGCGAGTTCTTCGCCCTCGTGTGGGCGAAGACGGCCGCGACCGAAGTTGCGTTCCTGGCGGACGGCACCTTGGCGGCGTCCGCCGGCGAAGCCGAATTGATCGCGGCCGGTCCTTGGGCGAATCAAGAGGGCAAGCTGTGGCTGCCGCGCGGCTATGTGATTCCGAAGGAGCTGAAGGAGAAGGGCGGCGAGTTGCGTCTTTTGACACTCGACACCCGCACGGCCGACGGTTCCCTCTTCACGGGGTATACGGTGGACAAGGCCAACGACGCCGTTCTCCGGGAAACCGACGGTCGGGTGGCGCTTCCCGTGGCGGTGAGCGCCTGCGATCCGATCGCGGGATTTGCGCTCGACGGCGCGAAGTCCGCCATCACGGGCGTGGGCGAGATTCGCGTTTCCACGGCGAGCGCGCTCCCGCCGAACACGCCTCAGCCCGAAATCGTGGCGACCCGCTTCGAAGGCGAGGGGGCGAACCGCAAGATGATCCTCACGGTGAAGAAGACCGCGTGGTATGTGCAGTACAACGCGGCGAAGGGAATGGCCCCCGACGCGCTTGAAGCGAAGGCGGCCGAACAGCCGCAGAACGGGAAAGCCTCGGCCGACGAAACGATCGAGATCGTGGTGCCTGCTGCGGATGACAAGGGATTCTTCAAGGTGATCCGCAACTGATCGGAGAAAGGACGTGATAATCATGAAGACGAGTATTCTCAAGGGAATCGGTTGTGCGGCGCTCCTCGCGTTCGGTATGGCGGGCGGCGCGGCCGAAGTCGAGACGGCGAGCGTCCTCGGCATCAAGTGCGTGACGATGCCGACGGCGGGGACAGATGCCGCCGCCGCCGTGCCGTGGCTCAATGCGGCCAATGAGGCGTGCAAGGCCTCCGAGCTCATGACGACGGGTCTGGCGACGGGCGACACGATCAAGGTGTTCGACCTCGCGGCGAAGGCCTATTACATGTGGGTTTACGACAAGGACGCCTGGACCAAGATCGCCAATGCGCCGGAGGACCAGCCCGAAGCCTCCGCCTACGCCGTGCCGCGCGGGCGGGCGTTCTGGTATGTGCCCGGAGAGGGCAATCCGAACGCCGTCTATACGCAAGTCGGCAAGTTCACGTCCGCACCGGTGACCACCACGGTGGATGGTGGAGAGGACGCCTCTTCGGTTGCGCCGAAACAGAGTTTGCTCATCAATCCGAAGTGGGCCGACTTTTCCATTGCGGAGAAACTGACGGCGGCGGTCGGATGCAAGGCCCATGATACGGTGGTTTGCATCGGTACGAACACGCGCTATCGGTTCAATGGTTCGGTGTGGGAGAAGGAAATCGACCGGCAAGTCGCCGAGTTGGGCGTGACCGTGACGCAGAAAGCGTATGTGACGCTCGGAGAAGGTGAGGGCGTCATCCCCGCAGGAACGGCGTTCTGGTATGTGAGCGTGGGCGGCCAGCCGACGATTGCGTGGTAACGACAACCTTCCAAAGGAGATAACGGCCATGAAGAAGATTCTTGTTCTAACGGCGATCTTCGCAGGAGTTCTCTTTGCGAAGGCGGAGGATGACTTCGGTTATCAGTTCCTCTACTGGCAGGTTCAGCCGGAGTTCGTGGATGCGGACGTGGACGATTTCAATGCGGCCTATTTCTACACCGTCAGCATTGGTGGTGGTCGTACGGCGATTGGTGTGGCGGAAGCGAATCGAACGACGGGTTCGGAAATCAAGGGAACGGCTGATCTGCGGCCGTATGCCGACGACCAGTTCGTTGTTGAACTTGCCAATTGGGATGGTACGCGCGCAACGGTTGTTGGAAGTACGGGCTTGTGGACGTACGATGCGTTGAATCAGTTCATGACGAGCTATAAGTCCACGACGGACATTCCCACGCAGAGTCTTTGGACGCCGCAGTTCCACGCGTCGGAACCCGAACCGGAACAACCGGGCGGCATCATCCCGGAACCGGCGAGTGGCCTTTTGCTGCTCCTCGGTTTGGGAGGTCTCGCCCTTCGGCGTCGGGTCAAATGAGTGAATGACGGCTGTTCGGGATTGACAGAGGACGGCGGTGTGGGCTATAATTTCGGGGTTATGAAAAATCTTGAAATTGCCGGGCTGGCGCTCCTGTCCAGCGTGCTTCCTCTGAAGGCCGCTTCCGCACCTGTGTGCGTGCATCCGCGGTTGACGATTCTTCAACTCGTCGACTCGACCGACAACCACGACGAACTCGTCTTCGAGAAGGAATATCTCCTCTCGGCGAACGAACAGACATTCGACGTTGAAGCACCGGCCATTTTCTGGGAGGATTCCCTTACGGGCGAAGGCCGCGCCTACTTCCGGCAGGCACCGCTTCCGCATGCGCGTCCCGTGCGCAAGCCCGATTTTCGCGTGGATGCGCGACGCGGCATCACAGTGCTGCCGAGCGATTGGCCCTGCGTGGAAGTACCCTACACGGGCGGAGCTTGGGGGCGTGTCCGCGCGATGACGGACTTCCAGCGGAAGCTGCGTCCGTATGTCGCAGGCCGCGATGGCGTATTCCTCACGAACACCTGGGGAGACGGTCATCGCGACGAATGCATCAACGAGGCGTTCCTCAAAAGGGAAATCGCCGCCGGCGCGGAACTCGGCGTGGATGTCATCCAGATCGACGACGGCTGGCAGGCGGGTCGTTCCGTCAATTCTTCCGCCCGCCGGAAGGGCGAAACCGGTAGCTGGGCTTCGTTCTGGCATGATCCGCATTTCTGGGATGTCGACCGTGTGCGGTTCCCGCACGGACTCGAACCGCTCGTCGCCGCGGCGAAGGCGAAGGGGATGAAGTTCGGCCTGTGGTTCGGTCCGGACAGCTCGAACGAAGCGCAGTTCTGGCAGAAGGACGCGGACTTCCTGCTCGGCCTCCATCGCCGCCTCGGCATTGACTACTTCAAGCTCGATTCGCTGAAGTCCGCAACGCCGCTCGCGCTGTCGCGTCAGCAGCAGCTCATGCGGAAGCTCATCCAGGATTCGGATGCGCGCATCACCATCGACCTCGATGTGACGGCGGGTGTTCGTCCTGGCTACTACGGCTTCCCGGAGATCGGCCCCGTGTTTGTCGAGAACCGCTACATCCGTGCGAACGAACGTCGGCTCTGGTGGCCGCATCATACGCTGCGCAACTTCTGGTCGCTCGCGCATTATGTGGATCCTGCGCGTCTGCGCATGGAAGTGCTGAATCCCCGGCGGCTGCCGAAGCTCTACCCCGCCCGTGATCCGCTGGCGCCGGCCAACTGGCCGGACGACGCCATCTTCGCGATTTCGATGCTCGCCTCGCCGCTGGGCTGGTTCGAGATCCAGAACCTTTCGCCCGAAACGGCGAAGGCGTGGCGTCCGCTCATTGCCACGTGGAAGCAGCATCGCGATGCGATGCATGCGGGCTACATTTATCCCGTGGGGGCGCGGCCCGATGGTTTGTCGTGGACAGGTTTCGTCGCGGCGGCGAAAGACGGCACGCACGGTTATGCGCTGCTCTTCCGTGAACTTGCCGACGATTCGTCCTATACGCTCGACCTGCGTGCGCTGCTGCCGCAGACGAAGTCGGTGAAGGTGCTCGGTGGCCGCGGCACGGGATCGATTGCCGGCGGCCGGCTTGTGGTCGACGTGCCGCGTCCGCTGGACTTCATCTGGGTGGAACTGGCCCGATAGCCGATCCCCCGCCGCGGTTCGAAGACGTGTGGAAATCCTCAATGTACGGAAGGCTGGTGATCCCAGATGACGAAATCGAAGAATATTCTGATCCGCCTAAATAAGGGGGTGACCTTGGCGGGGGTGTTGCTGGCAATGGCGTTCGCGGGATGCCAGTCCGAGCCGATTTCCTATGCGCATAATTTGGATGAGGTCGTGTTTCAGATCGATGATCGTCGAGGAAGCCCGAAGGGGAAGATCTGTGCCGTCAAGTTCTTCTCGGGGTGCAGGCACGTCAAGCTGCATCACGACGTCTACATGGGGAGTCCGAATGTCGATGTCCTCTGGTCTGCCTATTCGCCGAGGAGCACGGTGGGACGAAGTCTGTTGTATTGGTTCGACACCTTGGGGCCGTTTTCGCTCATCGACAACGCAACGGAGGAATTCGAGGCGTTAAAAGCGAAATGCCTGCCCGATGATGTTGAGAGTCCTCCGACCTCCGTTTATGTGATCTTCTATTGGGAGAACGCTTTCCCGGAAACTCATCTGATCTCCAAAGAGGTCTACGACCAAACGATGAAATCGTGGCAATCCAAAAGGATTCCTCCTGCCAACGACGACATCATTGTCAAGAAGACCGAGTCTGGTTTGCGTTCTGTGGGATTCGAAGAAATGAAGGCTCTCGTCACTTCTCGGCAATATGATTTGGTTGTGGCTTTCCCAGACGATGACCGTCAACTTGTCGACGCCTGCCGAAAGGGCGCGTCGATTAGTTTTGCTGAAACGTACTTTAGAATGATCGGGGCCAACTTCCCGAACAGCGAAGAGGGAACGTCGCGCTTCATGGAACATTTAAAGGGGCAGATTACGAACAGTCATTTCCCGCCAAGTATCGTACGAGTCGTCATTTGGTGACGAAACTGAAAGTCGATCACTCCGTCGACAGCCGATTGACATCTTCCGACAACTTCGGCATTGCCGCCAACAGCTTCAACTAGTACATCGCAGTCAATCGACCTAGAGGCTCCAGCGTGGGTCGTCTTTCGCCTTTCACGGCATCTGTGTACATAATGGGATGAATCCGCCGTACTTCAACCGTTCCGCAAAATAATCAAACTTTTCCCTTGAACCTTCCCGCCCGCTTTGCTATACTCGTCCCCGATGAACCGAAAAATCCAAAAACGCCTCCTCGCCGCCGGCCACGCGCTCGCCCCGCCTGAACCGCCCGCGAAGCCCTTCTTCGCGTGGTTCGAGCAGGACGTGCTCGGCCTCGACT
>JAZUGW010000196.1:0-34723 GCA_045641465.1 Kiritimatiellia bacterium
GCTGCAGACGCTGCTCACGAATGGCGTGAACGTGCTGCAGGCGCGCAAGATCGCCGAAGATACATGCGACAATGCCGTGATCGGGCAGGCCCTTTCGGTTGCGCGCAAGCGCGTGACGGACGGTACGACGATTTCGGGACCGTTGGCGGCCTCCGGCGCGGTCCCGCGGATGATGACGCAGATGCTGGCGGTCGGCGAGCAGACCGGCAACATGGCGTCGTCGCTGGGGCACATCGGCATGCGCTACCAGAAGGACATGGACCGCAACATCGCCAAGTTCACCAATGCGCTGGGACCGCTTTTGATCGGCGTCATTTCCGTCGGCGTCGGCTTCATCGCCTACGCCATCGTGAGCGCCGTCTTCGCGGTGTCGAACTCGCTGGGGTGAGGAAGGTTTTAGGTTAAAAGTTAAAGGTTGAAAGTTAAAGGGTTAGTGGTTAGAGGGACTAAATTTAGAAAAGGAGAAAATAATGAATCAGGAACAGAAGATTGCTGAGCAGGCTAGCAAGGCCGGCTTCACGCTCATCGAAATCATCATCGCCATCGCGATCGTCGGTATCATGGCCGCCGTCGCCGTGCCGAACATCAACAAGCACATCAAGCGTGCGCGTATCAATGCGTGCCAGCAGCTGATTCAGACGGCTGCGCAGGCTACGACGACCTATTCGCTCGACCACAGCGGCAAGGTGCCGGATTCCCAGGACGCCTGGGTCGAGGCGCTGACGGGCGGTGACGATCCGGAGATCGAAGGCGGCGCGGATGCGCTGAACGATCCCTGGGGCAATCCGCTTCACTTCGAGCGCGTGGGCAAGGGCGGTCGTTTCAAAATCACGTCGGATGGCCCGGACATGGAATCGGGTACGGACGACGACTTGACGAACATCGCCGACAAGAAGTAATTGGTGAAGTGCGGTTTCACACTTGTTGAAATCGTCATCGTTCTTGCGATCATGGCCATCATCATGGGAACGGCCGTGATGAGCGTGGGAACGGGGATGAAATCTGCACGCCTTCGCGATGCGGCGCGTACGGTTCAGTTGTACACGCGGCATGCGAAGGCCGTGGCGCTGCTTAAGCAGCGCCCGGTGGTGTTGCGTTTCGAAGAAGTGTGCGAGGGCGGCCAGTTCGTGAAAAGTCGCGTGACCTTGACCTTCTCCGGCGATGCGACGAGTGCAAGCGGTGAAACGGGAATCGGCGTCGGCCATAACGGCAGCGGTTCGTCCGACGGCCTCACGCGGACGTTGACGGGTCTTGTCGTCGGGGCCGATGTGACGGCGGATGGCCTTCTGGCGCCTTCGGACGACACGGACGAAGCCCCGGATCCGCTGATGGCCGAACCGCGCGAATTCGAAGGTATCCGCATCCAGGCGAAGCTGAAGGAAGAAGAGGTGGCGCGTTCGCGCATCTCGGTATTCAGTACGGCGGATCTGCTCATCAAGAAGCGTGCGGATGCCGATGCCGCCAAGCGCGAGGCGGAGGCGGCGAAGGCCGAGCGCCTCGGCAAGACGACGGCGAAGGACGACGAGAAGGACGACGACGCGTTCAAGGAGGAGGAAGAAAAGGAATCTTCCTTCTCGGTCGTCTACGAGGCGAACGGCCGTTGCGATCCGTTTCTGGTGACCGTTTTCAAGGACGGCACCGACGAACGCGACGGTCTGACCGTGAGCATCGGCCGATTCGGCCGTACGGTGACGGGGGACTGACACGATGAGACGTCGCGGCTTTACTCTGATCGAAGTCCTGGTTTCCAGCGTGGTGCTGACGCTGGGGCTGCTTTCCGCGCTTGCGCTCTTTACGCAGAGCCAGCGCATGATGATGGCGTCGGTGCGGTTTGAAACCGCCCAGCGCGTCCTGAACTATTTTGAAATGGTGCACCCGATTCCGAATCCGGACCAGGTCACGGGCGATCCGCTGGAGGACGATCTGCTGAACATCGACGAAGAGCGGGCGGAAGACCTGTGCGACAGTCTGGAGATCGACCTCGGGCCGAAGGACCGCGAATTGATTTCCGGCTATACGGTGTCGCGTGAAGTGGACGACATCGACGACGAAGAGATCGAGCGCAACGGCGGCATCTATACGGTTCGCACCACGGTGAAGTGGGGCGGCAATCTGCGCGGCGTCGAGCCGGAAGAAGAGACGGTTGTGAAACTCTGGTGGAAGGGGTCGAAGGGCGAATGAAACGCGCGGGCTTCACGATGATCGAGATGGTTCTCGCGATCACGATCCTTGCGATCATGACCGTGGTGACCTCCATCGTGTTCACCAGCGTGACGAATTCGTGGAAGAAGTCCACGACGGTGGCCGAACGCATGCAGACGGCGGACTACGCGCTCAACCAGATTGTCGCGGGTCTGCGTAGCGCCTACTATCCGGCGGACGGCAACCAGAAGGATGAATGGGGACTGGCCCTCATCGACCAGGGCGAAGGCGAGGATGCGTCGTCCAGCGACATCATCGAATGGACCAAGCTGGGCAATTCCATCGTCGGCAACAAGTCCACGCTGACGGAGACGTCGCATCGCGTGCGTCTGTGGGTGGAAGAGGCGCCGCGCCAGCGCGTCGGCACGAACATCGAGGAGCCGGGCGGCCTTTGGGCGCGCGTGTGGAACCCCGATCTGTTCTCCGAGGAAGGAAACGACAATTTCGACGAAGACCAATACGGTGAAGAGTTCCTGCTGGTGGAAGACGTCATCGGATTCGACTGCGTGGTGCAGAAGGACGCGAAAGAAGTCGAAGAAGACGGGCAGCCCAAGTGGTCCGAAACATGGGACACTTCGAACTGCGTGCCGTGGCGTGTGAAGATCACCTTCCGGATGAAGCCGCCGGAATCGGGCGATGAACCGCTGCCGATTCTGCGCGTGGTGGAAATCCCCGTGTGGAAACTGTCGCAGAACCCGTTCTCGCTCGACTCGAACGGCAAGGGCGGGAAAAACGACAAGAACAACAATAAGAACGGCGGTAACAGCGGCAACTCGGGCAACAACAAGGGTGGCGGTAGCACGCCGGGCGGCGGTGCCCGCGGTGGCAGCACACCGGGTGGTGGCGCCCGTGGCGGCGGTATGCCGGGCGGTGGCGGAATGATGCCGGGCGGCGGGATGATGCCGGGAGGACCGATGCGATGAGAGACAGACGTAAAGGCTCGGCGCTCGTGATGGTGCTTTGGACGGTGGCGGTGATTTCCGTCCTCGTGATCAGCTTCGCCGGCGAGGCGAAGCTGCAGAGTGCGGCCAATGTGTACATGCGCGAACGCGTGCACATGGACCACCTGATCGACGCGGGGCGCGTATTGGCGGAGATGGTCATCGCCACGCATCAGAAGGTGGCGGACTATTCGGAAGACGAAGACATCGACGAGCTGCTGGAGGACGACCGGTGGATTCGCGAGAAGCGCCAGCTCAAGACCACGGGATCGTCGGCGACGATCGGTCCGATCATCGTGGATGAAAAGATCAAAGGGCGCGAGGGGTACCATGCGGGCCCGGTGGACGATTCGACGGACGAGCTTGTGGGACGCGGCACGGTGACGGTGGAGATTGAAAGCGTTGGCGGCGGCGAAGGCGGCGGACCGAAGTTCAATATCAACAACCTCTATCCGAAGGGCAATCCCCACTACGCGGAAATCTGGCAGAACATCCTCTATTGGGCCGGTGTGCCGGAAGATGACCACGAATATTTCATGAACGCGTGGATCGACTGGCGCGACGACGACGACGTGAAGATGGGCGACTACGGCGACAACCAGAAGGATGGCGGCGAGATCGAATACTATGAGGATCTCATCAAGGACTCCAATTCGCGGAAGGAGGACGGCAAGATCGACGAAGAGGTCTACAAGCCGCGGAATGGTCCTATTCACGATCTGAAAGAGCTGGCGAAGATCGGTCCGTTCCGTCAGCATCCGGGTTTGCTGACCGGGGGCGTGTACAATCCCGAGGCGCGTGAAGAGGACCAGATCGTCGTTTCGAACATCACGGAAGTGCTGACCGTGTTCGGCGGCGACAAGATCAACATCAACCTTGCCTCGAAGAACGTGCTCATGTGCATTCCCGGCATCCGTTCGACGGACGATCCGGAGGATAATGAAGACGCCGAACTGATTTCGCAGGCGATCATCGACTGGCGGGGCGGCATCGACATGGAAGGAAACGCCGTCGACCTCGAGGAAGAGGAGACTGGTACGTTGATCAAGGACTGGAGCAAGCTGCAGGAAATCACCGAAGATGAAATCGGCAAAGAGGCTCAGGAATACATCGGCTTTACCGGCGGACAGGGCGATGGCGCCCTGTATCGGATCACCATCACCGCGCGTTCGGTGGGCATGACCCACGTGGTGAAAGCCAAAATGACGATCAAGGAGTCGAAACCTGTTTATCTGGAATGGGCCGAAGACCCATAATAGTGAATAGGTTAGAGTGAATAGTGAATAGGTTAGAGAGAAGAGTGAAGAGTGAATAGGTTTGAGTTGAGAGAGAGGAGCGGCGAGAGATGAAACTTTCTGGAACGACAGGTACGGTATTGATGCTGCTGGCGTTGGCGTCGGTCGGTGCGGGTACGTATTTCTTCAAGACGGTTCAAGTGAACCGCAAGCTGGAGCTGCAGGCCCGCACGAAGGAAGCGCAGCAGAAGGCGAAAGAGGCCGAGCAGAAGACGCGCGAAGCCGAGGCGCGTACGGCCGAGGCCGAGGCGAAGGAGAAGGAAGCCGAGCGCAAGATCAAGCGCGACGAAGCCGACAAGGCGGCAGCCGAGCTTGAGACGAAGAAGCAGGAGGCCGAGAATCTGAAGGCGCAGAAGGAAGCGGATACCGCTGCGGCGGCGAAGGCCGAGGCGGAGGCGTTGTCCGCTGCGGCGGCGATGAAGAAGGCCGAAGCCGAGAAGGCGGCGGCAGATGCCGCAAAGGCCGAGGCCGAGCAGAAGGCCGCGCTCGAGACGCTGGCGCTCAAGCGTGCGGAAGCAGAACGTGCGCGCGCCGAGGCCGAGAAGGCCAAGACCGAAGCGGCGAAGACGATCGCCGAGGCGGCGCTTGAGAAGAGCGAGAACGAACTGAAGACGGCGCAGGCGAATGCCGAGGCCGAACGCGACCGCAAACTCCGCATGTATCGGCGTGCCGAGACGAGCCGTGCGGAAATGCTCGCCCTGCAGCGGGCGGAACGCCTGCTGGCGCTGGATGAATCGGGTGCGCTGACGGCGGCCGACCTTGAGGCGGGCGCCTCTGCGGGCGGTGCCGCCGCGACGACGGCGCCTACGGAAGAAAAAGCCGGAGAAAAGACGAATGCCGTCGTCAAGGTCGATTGGCCGGAGATGTCGAACGGTCAGACGCCTGGCGATCTGAAGGTTGGCGAGATCGGCCAGAAGCTGGCCGAGAAGGCGAATGCCGAAACGCGCCGTCGTGCGCGTGCGTACATCAAGTCGTTCGGTGATTTGGCCGATGCGGCGGCAGAGCAGGGACGTGTGGCCGATGCGGCCCACTATCGCCAGACGCTGACGGCGCTGGTGCCCGACTATGTGGAGGTCTACTCGGAGTTGATCGACGAGGCGCGGAAGGGCAAGGACCAGACGAAGGAGGAAACCCATCTGGTGAAGAGTCTGTTGGCGACGGTGCCGAACTGGCAGCGGGTGGCGACGTGCGAAAAACTTCTGTTGCGCGATGAGGCGTATTTCAGCAAGATGCTGGCGGGTCAGGTGGGCCGCGACGAGTATGTGAAGGCTTTTCGCAAGCTGTACGACCAGGCGATGCGCGATAAAGGCGACCATGACGAACGGCGCGAGAAGATGGCGCATCTCTGTCAAGTGCTTTCCACCTACGTGCCGGACTTCGAGCATTCCCCCGAGTGGAAGTAAGGTCGGAGCAAAAAGGGACGATTGGTGGGCGAGCAGGGGAACGAGACGGCGCATACACGCGGGAAGTTCGCGTTTCGCGTGGTCTGTGCGTTGGCGGCGATTCTGCTGGGCGTGTTGGCCGTGCGGATGTTCGCGCATCTTGGAGATGACGATCTGCGTCCGCTCGAATTGCCGTCCGTGGCGACGAATGCGGCACCGTCTTCCGTTGAGCCGCCGCGCGTCGCAGCTTCGAACGCCGTTTCGGCGGTGTCGCCGGTCGTGACCAATGTCGTACGGCGGCCTCCGCCGGTCGTCGTCCCTGTGACCAATTCCGCGCCGAAACCGGTGCCGGTGCGGCTCTATCCGACCAATGTGCCTCCGGCGCGCCAGGTACGTCTGGCGAATCGCACGCGTGTCGTCGAAAAATACCGTCGTGCCGCGCCGAAGAAATTCGCGGCGCGCCAGACGCCGACGGCGCGTGGTACGGTGCCGTATGTCGTGGTGTCGGAACTTCCCGTTTCCGAAATCGTTCGCGCGCGGGCGACGAAGCTGGGGGCGTGCGTCCTCGGCTACGTGCCGGTAAACGCGATGCTGGTCGAAGTCAATGAGAAGGCCTTGAAACGCCTGGTGGACGACGTGTTGTTCACGAGTGTCTACGAGTTGGAGCCGGTGGATAAAGTCCAGCGCCGCGTATGGGAGCAGACGACGGTCGCTCCGACGGTGGACGTGTCGATCGTGCCGCTGACGCCGAGCGATCTGAAGCCCCTTGCGGCATTCATCCAGACGAAGGGCGGACAGCTGATTGACGGCGCGGGCGACGGTACGCGTACGTTGCGCGCGACGGTGCCGGCAAAAGTCGTGGACGAGTTGGCGGGACGTGGCGAAGTGCGGTGGATTGAGTCGTTCGCACGTCCGAAACTCCAGAACAACTGCGCCGTTAATGCCGGAGAGATGAATGTGCGTGCAGTGTGGGAAACGCACGGCCTCACGGGCGAGGGCCAGATCGTGTCGATCTCCGACAGCGGACTCGACACGGGCAATCTGCAGACGCTGATGAAGGATTTCAAGGGACGCGTACTGGGTATTCGGAATGTGTCCTACGCCTACAATGTGGGCTTCACGCGCTATACCGTCACGACCGACAAGAAAGACACCTCAGGGCACGGGACGCATACGGCAGGTTCGATCGTGGGGACGGGGGCGCTCTCCAACGGCGAGATCCGCGGGGTGGCGCCTGATGCGAAACTCTTTATGACGGGCGTGCTCTATGACGGCTATGTCTATTTCAACAGTTTTTCAAGTCTCTTTCAGCCATCAAGCAGCTACTCGGCGTCGATCCATTCCGCCAGCTGGGGTGACGATTTAGATAATTCGTACAATGACTGGTGCGCGGAGGTCGACGAGTATGTGTGGAAGCATCCGACCTTCCTGCCGGTGTTCAGCGCCGGCAATACGGGGACCGATGTGCACACTGTGGGCACGCCAGGAACGGCGAAGAACTGTCTCACCGTCGGTGCAACCGAGAATGTGCGCGCGAATGTGCTGATTTCTTCCTACGCGGACAATGCCGCGCAGATCGCGTACTTTTCGTCTTGCGGTCCGACGGCGGATGGACGTATCAAGCCTGAGATCTGCGCCCCGGGAACCTACATCCTCTCGACACGATCGACTCTGGCACCGGATGCAAACTACGGGTGGGGTGTCTATTCGAATACGAACTATGCGTTCAACGGCGGCACGTCGATGGCCTGTCCCCTTGTGGCGGGAGCGGCGGCTCTGACGCGTCAATGGCTTGTGACGCGGCGAGGGTTCGCATCCGTCGTACCGACGGCGGCGCTTGTGAAGGCGGTCCTCACAGGCGGGGCGCACGATCTGGAGCGCGAGCCGGGGACGGACTGTGGCGGGGCGGCACCGAACCATCGTCAGGGCTGGGGGCGCCTCAATCTCGGCGAGTCGCTGTTCCCGTCGAATCGCGTCGTCAGTCTGCGGGATCGCATCCCGTTCGCACAGGGGTCCGACGAAGTTCTGCGGGTGACCGTGACCAATACGGCGCCACTGGACGTGCAGCTCGTCTGGATCGACTATCCGGCGACGGCGGGCACGGCGACGGCGTTGGTGAACGATCTCGACCTCGTCGTGTCGAATGAAACGACGGGCGTCGTGTGGCGGGGCAATGGCGTTGCGGGGGGCGATCGTACGAACACGGTGGAAAGCGTGCGCCTCGCCGTGGCACGGCCGGGAACGTATGCGGTACATGTCAAAGGCGTGCGGGTGCCGTATGATTCGACGAAAGGCGGCGCGGCGGCGCTTTATCTACGCGGGGCCTTCACGGAAGAGAGCAATGTGGCGCCGATGGAGTTCCCGTTGCGGCTGCAATCCTATTTCCCGCTGTTGAACGATTGGGGAACGACGGTGGAGAATTGGTATCCTTCGGGTACGGTGGCACGCGTGACGGTGCCGAACGATTTGCCGGATGGTGGTGAGACGCTGTCGAATCTGGTGTGGACCGACGATGCGACGGGCGTGGAAACGTACTTGGACGACCAGGTCCTCGCGGAAATCGAAGTCGCGGCGGCCGACCAGACGGGGACGATGCAATACGACGCGCGAGGACAGATGGCGCGAACCTTCGATGTGCTGGTGGATGCGGCGAAGGACGTTCGTTTCCACTACTACTCGGTGACGAACATCAATGTGCGTGCGGGGTTGCCCGACTGGTGGTGGCGTCGGATGCTGCGGGGGGCGACCGGCGACAGCGCGGCAGGCGGTGCGACGGGCGACGCCGACGGCGACGGGGTGACGAACCTTGCGGAGTATCGGGCCGACACCGATCCGCTGGACGCGGCCTCGCAGTTGCGGATACTCGCATTTTCGTCCACGAACATCGTCTGGCGGGGCGGTCGCGCGTGTACGCAGGTGGTGGAACGTGCGGAGAACTTGGCGAAAGAGGCGGTGTGGACGGGCGTCTATACGAATGTACCGCCGACGGCGACGGAGACGAGTCGGCCGATCACACCGTCCGGTTCGCGCACCTTCTATCGGGTACGTGTGCTCGGTCGATAAAAAACCCAATTGACTGTATCCCCGTAAATCGGTAAAATATTAGTAAACAAAAAAAGTTGAGAGCTGAAGAAAGGTTGCGAACGATGGAAGAGAAGAAATCCACGCTTGGCTTGCGTTATTGGTTGTGTGCGCTTGGCGCCTCCCTGGTCGCGTTGGCCGTGTATGCGTTTACGTTGGCGGGGTATGTGTTCCCCGGGTACTCGACGCATTTGTTCACACAGTGGATGGGCATGGATGCGCTGTCGCAGCCGTCGTTCCCGCTCTGGGGTGCGTTTGCGAAGATGGTGGGGCATTCGAGCCTCATTTCGTCGATGGCGTTGCGCATGAACATCTTCTCGCTCGTGTGTGGCGTTCTTGCGGCAGGTCTTGTCTGCGTGCTCGTCGCCTTCTTCGTGCGGCGGACGATTCGACAGGAAGATTCGGCCGTGTGCCGGGAGAGCGCGGCGACGGTAGCCGGGGTGGTCGCGAGTCTTGTGTTCATCTTCTCGCCGGCGGTGTGGCAGGCTTCGACGCATCTCGACTATCAGATTTTCGACGTGTGTTTCGCGCTCGTGCTCTTCCTGCTCTTCATTCCGATGGCGAAAGGCGGCAAGGCGCTCACGCTCTGTTCGTTGGCGCTGGGCGTTGGCGTCGGGTTCGGTCTGGTGGAAAGCCCGATCTTTATTCCGCTCACGCCGGTCTATCTGCTGGCGCTCTTCGTGACGGCGGTGAAGGCCGGTAAGAAGCCCTATTTGCCGGCGATCCTCTTTCTGGTGATGCTGGCGTCGGGTTTCCTCCTGTATGCGCGCTTTGTGGCGGCGGCGTACTTGCAGCTGCCGGAGGCGGCGGCCAGTAAGGCCGATTCGTCCGTGGCGGTGATCCTCCAGGGCGTGCGTGCGCATCTCCGTGAAGTGCGCGCATGGCTGGCGCGTCCGGGCTGGCTGTACATTGTCATCTTCACGGTGCTGCCGTTCGTGGCGTGCATGTTCGCCGCGCCGCGCGGACTCAACAACGAGCGTTCGTGGAGCCAGTATCTGTTCCACGCGGCGATGACCGTGTGTACGCTGCTCGCGCTTGCGACGCCGCTCAACCCGGATAACCTGATGCGTCCGATGGGCATTTCGCCGGTGACGACGAGCACGCTCGTGGCGGTTGTGGCGGGCTATCTCGTGGCCTACTGGCTCGTGCTGTTCCGTACGGATGCCGCGACGCGCGAAGATGCGGAGACGACGCTTGAGCTGAAGATGGGCAGCCGTCTCGCACCGATTGTGCTGGGGATCTTCCTGGTGCTCGTGGCGCTGGCCACGTTGGTGAATGTGTTCAGCGTGTCGCGTGACCGTGGCGCGTTTGCGGATATCTGCGCGAATGAGATCATGGACCGGATGGGGGCCCGTACGTGGCTGGTGACGGATGGCATGCTCGACGACCATCTGCGCATCGTGGCGTCCTCGCGAGGCAAGGAACTCAATCTCATCTGCCTCCACCGCGATACGGAAGAGGCGTATCTGCGTGAACTCGGCGCGCTGGTGAAGGAGAAGAACCTGAAGGCCGGTACGGCGAATCTGAGCCTCTCGGTGGAACTGGGCGTGCTGCCGTTCCTGCAGGACTGGTTTGGCGGCGATCAGAAGGTGACGGAGTCGGTTGCGGTGTTCGGCGTGCCGGACCTCTGGTATATGGCCAAGGTGACGCCGTTGCCGGAATGTCTCTTTTTCGGTGGCGTGCGGGATTTGAAGTCCGTCGACAGCGCGAAGGCGCAGGCCGATTTCCTCGCATTCTGGAAGAAGATGGAACCCGTGCTCACCATCGAAAAGGGCAAGGGGTCGCGTTTGATCGGTCAGTTGCGTGATCCGCTGGATGTGCTGCGCGTGCAGTTGCGCCGTCATGTCGGCTTCCTCGCGAACAACCTTGGTGTGGCGATGCAGGACCTCAAGAAGGACAAGGAGGCGTTTGACCTGTACGAGCTCGTGCTCAAGACGATCGACCCCGACAACATCAGCGCGCTCTTCAACGAGTTTGAGATGGCGCGCGCGGGCGTTGCGGTGGCGGCGGGCCGTCAAGGCGAAATCACGAAGCAGCTGCAGGCGATCGTCGACGATCCCAATCGGCGTTATGCCCTGTGGTCGCTGGCGCGCTACTATGGCTACATCCGCTCGGCCGAGATTTTCGCCAGGATGGGGTATCGCTGGGCGCATTCGGCGGTGCCGGGCAATGCGATTTCGCACATCGAGCGGGCGGTCGACCTCGTGCCGACCGATCGTCAAGGCGGATTGATTACGCTGCTGGCGAATGCGTATGCCAATGCCAATGAGACGCAGAAGTCGCGCGACCTCTACAAGAAGATCCTGGCGGATGATGCGAACAACCACGATGCCTATATGGGGTTGATGCGTCTGGCGTTGCAGAAGGGCGACTATGCCGAGGCGATGAAGTGCCTGGAGCTCGCCACGAAGAATGCGAAGGGGGCCGAATCGTCGGGGTTCGACAAGGCGCTGTTGAGCATGATGAAGAACGACTTGGACGGTGCGCGGTCCTCTTTGCAGAAGGTGACGGACCTTCAGCCGAAGTCGTTGCAGGCGTGGTCGCTGCTCGCGGGTGTGCTGTTGCAGCAGTACGATCAGGCCAAGGACGAGAAGGCGAAGAAGAAAACGCTTGATGAACTCGAAGTGGTGATTCTGCCGAAGATGCAGGCACTCGCCGATTCGCCGCGCGACTACTACGTGCAGATGACGCGTGCACTGGTGCTGCTGCGCAAGGGCAAGGATGCCCGGAAGGAGGCGCGCGACGCCCTGATCGTGGCTTCGAAGGAGCGTCCGGACGTGTCGACGGTCAGCGATATGATCCTCAACCTCGACATCCAGCTGAACGACACCGAAAGCGCCGAGAAACATGCGCGCCAGGTGCTGCGCCAGAATCGTCAGAGCAAGCTGGCGAACTACGTGATGGGTTCGATCCGCCTGCAGCGTGAAGACTATGCGACGGCCGAGACGTTCCTGCGTCTCTCCGTGGCCCAGGATCGTCCATTGGCGTCGGCGCAGAACGACCTGGCCGAGGCCCTGCGCCGCCAGAAGAAGTATGTCGAGGCAGAGAAGGCCGCGCGCGATGCGGTGAAGAACGAGCCGAATCTCTACGTGGCGTGGGAGACGCTGGCGTCCATCCTCTTGGACCAGAACAAGAAGGAGACGGTCGCGGAGGCCGAGGAGTGTGTGAAGAAGGCAATCGATCTCGTGAAGAAGCTCTCGCCGGAAGGGGATATCCGCATGCTCCTCACGCTCGCGCGTGCGCAGCTTGCGAAGGGCGATATGGTGCACTTCAACACGACGATCCGTTCGCTCAACAGCAAGCGCAACAGCCTGTCTCCGACTGATCGCGAGGCGCTGGACGAAATCCAGAAGTCGGCCCGCGGCAAGCGGTAAGGGAAGGCGAAAAGAAAATGATTAAATCGTTTGTCTTGGGATGCCTGTCGATGGCATCCGTCGTGGGATTGGCCGAAACGGGTCCGTTTGGCGGCGAGAACATCATCGTCAACGGAAGCTTTGAGGCGGGTTTGTCGTTTACATCCGGCAACGCCGGCTATGGCAGCACGGCCTCGGCGGCGAATTGGTCCATTGGTGCCAACAGCGGCCTGACCACGCAGGGCAACGGAAGTTGGTCGCCGTCTTGGCTGGCATTCCCCAATGGGACGCATTGCGCCTTCATCCAGGGAGACAATGCGGGTTCCACCGTCACCCAAACCGTCAATGTGCCGGTTGCCGGACTCTACCGGCTTTCGTTCCATCATGCCGCGCGCGTGGTGAACGACATCACCAAGTCGGGGCTGCGGGTTCGCGTGCTGATGGACGGCCAGTACATCGGTTATGTGACCGGCTGGTCGATGGCATTTGAAATTTCCACTTTCGACATCCCGCTGACGAAGGGCGAACATGTGCTCCAGTTCAAAGGCGATCATAACGGGCAGACCACCGATCAGACGGCGCTCATCGATGCCGTCGCCCTGGAAATTCCCGTCGACCCTGCCCGCGATCTGAGCAACATCGACAACTACGGCTTCCGCTTTGACTTCAGCAGCGGTGCCAAGGCGGTCAGCGGCGCGCGGTATGTGGACGACAAGAATTCCCCCATGAACTTCACTGCGGTGGATGGTCCGAATGGCCCCGCGACGGCGATGAAGTATGTGAATGGTTGGGGTACGGTCGCGGACGGCAACTATTCGCTGAACGGCGACTGGACGTTGGCGATGTCGTGTACCTCGTTGAATGAATCGAAGAAATGCATGCTTTCATTGGGCGGCAACGGCACGAAGGAGCGCAAACAGCTGCTCGTCTGCACTGAGACCGATGGCCGCATCTACTTCGCGATCGGACAGAACTATTCTTCGGGCAAGAACGTACCCAGTTCGGTCACCTGCGGCGGTCTGGTTGAGCCGGATACGCGCTTCCACACGCTCTGCTGCGTCCATCGCAAGGAAACGAACATCATCGTCTGTTTCATCGACGGTATGCTGGTGGGTCGGTTGGACGCTTCGTACCAGTGTGCAGGGCGTCCGTTTGTCACCGGTTTTCAGGTCTCCGGCCAACATGGCGGCGCGGTCTCGGGCATTGCCAACAATGCGATAGTGGCATTCGAGGATATCCGTTTCTTCGAGCGCGCGTTGGCCGATGCCGAAGTGGCCCTCTACGCGAAGACCTTCCCGGCGCGGCGTCCGTCGCAGAGTCCGGTGGCGACGGACGTGAACCCGACGGCGGATACAACCTACCCGACCGACCCGACGGCGAACGGTACGCTGCTCGTGCCGCCCGGGGTCACCGTCACGGCGCCGACGCTCGCGGGTAACTACTTCAACTACGGCAAGATCATCCTCACCGGCGATGCCTTCTCGGGTGCGCCGCGCGGACCTGGCGTGATGCGTTTTGCCGGCACCCAGACGCTCAACTACACGTCGCTCGGCAATAGCCCGGTCGAACTCGCGGGCAATGTGACGATCGCCTCTTCGCCGATCGCCACCTACCGTTCGTCGCCGCTGACCATCGAAAGCGGCACGGTGACCCTTGCCGGACAGGTCAACATCGGAGATGCCGCCGATTCCGACTACTACGATCCCTACGGCGCCGTCGTCAACTTCCTCGGTGGACAGTTCGCCGGCTCGGATTTCATCTACACGGGCGGACGCAAGACACAGGTCGACATCAACATCCCCTCGGGTACATTCACGGCGCGGGTCGGGCCGTGGGGCGCGACGGATTCGCAGGGCGCCAATCGTCGCGTCAATGTGAGCGGGACCGGTGTCTTCGCGCCGTCTTCCTTGGACTACAATGGTGGTTCCGCGCCGGGTCGAGTCCAACGCACGACGATCCGCCTGCGCGATGGCGGTACTTTCATTCCGCCGTCGAACTGGCCGGATTATGCATGGCTGGATGTGCAGTGCGGTGCCGCCACGCTGGCATTGAACGCGAATGCGGCGCCGAAGGGTGGCGTCAATCTGAATGCCGGTAGTGCGCTCACGGTGACGGGCGGCCATATATTGGATTTGATGGGAGCCTCCGCCTCGTTGAAGGGGTCGTTGGCGGTCGCTGCCGGCACGACGGTCAAGGTTTGGGCCCGAGAGGCCTTGGACGGGGCGCTTTCGGTGGCGTCCACGGGTAAGCTCGTGATCGACTGTACCGGGCATGACGGCGGTCTGGTCGTGATGTCGGCGGCGGGCGGCATCACCCTCGATGGGGACGTCGACGCGCTCGTCGAACTGGTCAACGTGCCGCGTACGGTGCATGCTGGACTTGGTGCGGACGGTAAGACGATTTGCTTGAAGGTGGACGACCTCACAATCCCGGTCATGGCCGAATGGACGGGTGCCGGCGTTGCGGGCAAGCTCGACGATCCGGACAATTGGACATGCTATAATGCGAATGGCGAGGTGCTGGAAGGGAAGCTTCCGGGAGCTCTGACCTTCGCGCGTGTGTCGGGTGTGACGAACTTCCAGCTGCCCTATGATCCGGCGGCGACGCTCGCGGCGATGGACGGGGCGACGGCCGAAAACCGCATGGCGACGATCTGCGCGCACATCCAGTATCCGCAGCGTTCGGATACGGCCGATTACAGTTACATGGAGGTGCCGTATGCCGCCTATGATCCAATGGGCGAGGTGCCGCTCACCAAACTGCGCGATGAAGCGTGGAAGCAGCAGTATCTCGGCTGGGGACAGATCCGTTTCGACGGCTGGTTCAAGGTGACGCCGGAGCAGGCAGGCGAGTGGGCGCTCAACCAGCGTTTCGACGACTACTATGCGATGTACTTCGACGGTACGTGTGTACTCAAAAACAAGACTTACACGAGCAATGCCTCCGCGACCTGCACGATGACGGCGGGCTGGCACCGTTTCACGCTCATCGTGGGCGATACCTACGGCGGGTTCGGACTCACCAAGTCGGTGGGAGGCGAGCCGACCGTGCTGGGCGTGAGCATCAACGGCGGCGCGGAAGTCGCGTTCGAATCGGCATTCGAGCAGGGTTCGGGTCCGTCGCGGCTGTGGAACCGGCTGGCCATCAACAGCTGCCAGCTCACGGCTGACGCCGATTGGCGCGGGGTGGCGTCGTTTGTGGACGGTGCAGTCATTGACCTGGCTGGACACTCGCTGACGGTTTCCGTGTTGGAAGGGGCGGCTGAAATCACCGACTCCGTCGGCGGCGGCGAACTGCACGGCGATTTCAACGGCAGCAAGAATACGTCGGTGGCGCTCACGGGCAAGCTCCGTTTCGTGAAGGAAGGCACGGGCGTCTTCTATGCCCAGAAGGCCGGACAGTCCTACACGGGTGGTACCGAGATCCGCAGTGGCACGGTCTACTTCGGTACCGGGTCGTCGCCGCTGGGGCCGAAGAATTCCGAAATCAAGGTCGCGGCGGGTGCGATGCTTGACATGAACGGCATTATTTCCATCTACAACTACGACACCGCCGGTACGATCCGGATGGCGACGAGCACGGCCTCCTATGGCTACGACAAGGCTTGGAGGTGCTTCGGACCCGAGTTCAAGCTCTCCGGCGACGCCAAGGTCACCGGCCAGTGGTTCTACTTCGGCTGTCCCAATCAGGATCCGATGTACTTCACGATGAATGGCCACACGCTCACCCTGGATTTTCAAAACTATGTCGGCATCGGTACGTGGCGTGCGCGTGACAAGGGGGTGATGAAGTTCGTGAATGGATGTGTCGAATGGCTGGCCGGTTATGGGCCGATCGGGGTGGACATCGAGGTGCACAAGCCGGCCAACTTCAAGTTGGGTGGCAACTTCGACATGGGCGGTTTCTGGTACGATATGGATTCTTGGAGCAAGAACTCCGGTGTCCAGTCGCATCTGCTCGTTTGTGGCGTGTGGAAGGCGACGGCGTACCGTCCGCCGGTGAACCTCAGGCCCGGTGCCTCGATCGATCTCAACCTGCTCGACGAACCGTTGGACATCGCGGGTGGCAACCGTGCGTGCGCATCGGGCGCAAACGGCTATGTGAACTTCGACATGGGCGAAAATGCCGTTTGCTACGTCGATGTGTCCAAGCGCAATATCTTCGGGGATGGTACGAAGGTGATTGCGTGGGAGAAGGGCAAGGCGCCGCCCAATACGACCTTTGCCCTGAACGAGGCGAGCAAGAAGGCCCATTTCTGGCTGCGGCAACGCGACGACGGTCTTTACATCGGTCGTAGCAGCATCGTGATTCTCGTCCGCTAAGCGAAACGAATCCCCCCAGATTTTGCGCTTTGCGGGTCGGCTGGAATTTGCTATAATT
This sequence comes from Kiritimatiellia bacterium, assembly GCA_045641465.1. Taxonomy (GTDB): domain Bacteria; phylum Verrucomicrobiota; class Kiritimatiellia; order RFP12; family UBA1067; genus RUG572. The sequence continues at coordinate 16,635 of JAZUGW010000196.1, forward strand.
CTGGCATGATGAACAAGGCAATATTTCTCTGGGGAACCAAGGAAGAGGTACAGGCGCGGGCCGATGCGGACGTGCCGTCGTTTCGGCTCTGTCGCGAGGGGTCTGGACTCGCGCCGGTCGAGGTGCCGTTTGTGGCACCGGGCACGAGAACCTTGCGCACGATTCGGCGCGGGGGACGCGCGGTCGCGACGGTCTACGAGGACGACGAGGCTCTGTACCTCCTTGTCGCCGGCGTGCAGCCGGCCGACCTCGCGGCACCGCGTGGCGCGCAGGCGACGAGTGTTTTCGAAGAACTGGAGAGCATCCTTGCGGAAGAGCACCTGACGTTTGCCAACGTCGTTCGTACGTGGCTTTACATCGACAACGTCTGCGACTGGTATGGTGAATTCAATGCGGCGCGGTCCGCGTTCTTCACCACGCGCCATGTGTTCGAGACGTTCCTGCCAGCCTCGACGGGCATCGGCTGTGCGAATGTCGACGGTGCCGCTCTCGTGGCGGGTGCGATCGCGATGCGTCCCAAGCGCGCGGATGTCAAAGCCGAGATCGTCGAGTCGCCGCTGCAGGCGCCCGCCATGGCCTACAAGTCGAGTTTCAGCCGCGCGGCGGAAATCCTGTCGCCCGCAACGCGCCATCTGTTCGTGAGCGGTACGGCGAGCATCAAGCCCAATTCCCATGATGTCGCCTACGTGGGCGACATCGAGAAGCAGGTTGACTGCACGATGAACGCCGTCCACGCGATTCTCACGAGCCGCGGGCACGACTGGAAGGACGTGACGCGTGCGATCGTCTATCTGAAAGAGCCTGCGTTTCGTGCGGCTTGGCAGAACTGGCTCGCGGTGAACAACCTCGCCTCGACCTTCGCGGCGGAAACGGTCTGCGACGTCTGCCGCGACGAATGGCTCTTCGAGATCGAAGTCGATGCCGTGAAGGGGTCGCGAAAAATCTAAGATACGCTGGTGGTTAGTTGCTTCACATTTTGCCAGCAAATCGGAAGTTTGCTACAAGACCTTCCATGAAATCTTGGAATGAAATACGGAAGAATGCTACGGCGTTTGCGAAGCGTTGGAAAACGGCCTTTGACGAGAAATCGCAGGCGCAGTCGTTCCTGAAGGAGTTCTTCGAGGTCTTCGGCGTTGATACCGTCACGCAGGCGACATTTGAACATCGGGTGAAATTTGCCGATGGTTCGCAAGGGTTCGCCGATTGCTTCTGGCAGGGGCGCATTCTCGTCGAGATGAAGTCCAGAGGAAAGAATCTTGACGCTGCGTATCAACAGGCGATGGATTATGTGCGTGCGTTGCCGGACTCAGCAATCCTGCCGCAGGTGATCGTCGTTTCCGACTTCCAAACCTTCCGCTTCTACAACCTCGCGAAGGACAACGCGCTCACGTCGTTCAAACTCAACGACCTACGCAAGTACGTCACGCTCTTTGGGTTCATGATTGGCGGCGAATCCGATGAAATCCGCGAGCAGGATCCCGTGAACCGCCGGGCCGCCGAGAAGATGGCTCGGCTCCATGACGCCTTGAAAGCGATCGGTTATCGGGGTAGGGAACTCGAAGTCTATCTCGTGCGGCTCCTCTTCTGTCTCTTCGCCGAGGACACCTCGATTTTCAAGCCCGACCAGTTTTCCAACTTCATCCGAACCTCGACGGCCGAGGACGGCAGCGACCTCGCCGCGAAGATTGCCGTTCTCTTCCAGACGTTGAACACGCCGCCTGAACGACGCCTTGCCAGTCTCGACGAGACGGTTGTGGCCTTCCCCTACGTGAACGGCAACCTTTTCGGCGAGATGCTCCCCATCCCCGCGTTTTCGTGCGAGATGCGACGCGCGCTTCTGGACTGCGGTTCGCTCGACTGGTCGAAGATTTCTCCCGCCATCTTCGGCGCGATGTTCCAGGGCGTGATGGACGAGGAGATGCGCCACGACCTAGGGGCGCACTACACGAGCGAGGAGAACATCCTGAAGGTGATCCGCCCGCTCTTCCTCGACCGTCTGCGCGAGGAGTTCGACACGATCTGTCTGACCACGGGCCCGTCGCGTAAGGTCAAGCTCGCCGCGTTCCACGACCGAATCGCTTCGCTGACCTTCCTCGATCCCGCATGCGGCTGCGGCAACTTCCTTCTGATCGCCTATCGCGAACTGCGTCGGCTGGAGGTCGACGTTCTTGCCGAAATCTACAAGGACGATCCAAGCGGCTTCCTTGACATCTCCTCGCTGTGCAAGGTGGACGTTTCGCAGTTCTACGGCATCGAGATCGGTCCGTTCGCTTCGGAGATCGCCAAGGTCGCCCTCTGGCTCATGGACCACCTCTGTAACCTCGATATCGCCGACCGCTTCGGGCAGTACTTTGCCCGCATCCCGATCAAGGCAAGCCCCCACATCGTCTGCGCCAACGCGCTCACGACCGACTGGCCGCGAACCGATTTCATTATGGGCAACCCGCCTTTCTTGGGCTTCACCTGGATGAACGCCGAACAGAAGGCGGATATGTTCGCGCTTTTCCCCGACAACAAGAACCTCGATCTCGTCTGCGGCTGGTACAAGAAGGCGAACGACTTGATCCGGGGGACGGCTACCCGCTGCGCCTTCGTTTCGACTAATTCAATCACGCAGGGGGAGAATGCCGCCGCGCTTTGGCCGAATCTTGCAGTGGAAATCGACTTCGCCTACCGCACGTTCAAATGGCACAACGAGGCGAAGGGAAACGCCGCCGTCCATTGCGTCATCATCGGGTTCCACGCAGCCGAAGAATCTCACGCAGAGAGCGCGGAGAACGCGGAGGCGGAGAGCCATGTTGGAAACGTTCCGCGTTCTCTGCGTTCTCCGCGTGAGAAAATCATCTACGACGGCGACGAGGCGATACGGGTGAAGAACATCAACTGCTATCTGATGGACGCCCCCGACATCATTGTCACGAGCCGCAACGTGGCGCTCTGCGACGTGCCGAAGATGGTTAATGGAAACAAACCGGTAGATGGCGGGTATCTGATTCTCACTCAAGTTGAAAAGGATCAACTGGTTTCGACTGAACCAATGGCGGAAACATTCATCAAAGTACTCATTGGTTCTCGCGAGCATATTAACCGGATCCCGCGTTATTGCCTTTGGCTCGTTAGTGTGTCGCCTGTTATTTTGGCAAAGTGTCCTCTAGTGAGAGAACGTATCTCGAAATGTCGAGCTGCACGACTTGCCAGTAAAGACCCTGGCGCACGGAAACTCGCGGCCACACCTTCGCTGTTTCGAGACACGCGAAACCCGAAGACCGCAATCGTCATTCCTGAAGTATCTTCGGAATCGCGACAGTATGTTCCAATCGGATTTATTGATGATTCTGTCATCTGTACGAATAAGATACAAATGATTCCGGACGCGACTTTGTACGACTTCGGAATTTTGATTTCACGTATGCACATGGGATGGATGCGAGCCGTTTGTGGCCGCTTGAAAAGTGATTACAGTTATTCTAAGGACATCGTGTACAATAACTTCGTCTGGCCGACAATCGAACAATCCGAACATTCGAACATTCGAACAATCATCTCATCCGCTGCGCAGGAGATTCTCGATGTGCGGAAGCGGTATCTCGATGCCGATTCGGAATGCACGCTTGCGATCCTCTACAATCCCGAGACGATGCCGCCTGATCTTGTAAAGGCCCATCAGAAACTCGATGCCCTTGTCGACAAGGCCTACGGTCGTACTTTCGCAAACGACGCGGAGCGCGTCGCGTACCTCTTCAACCTCTATGCGACAGCGGTGAAAGGCAGTGAGAAATGATTGACGATATCGTTTGGCAGATTCGAGGGGCTTCTTTTATGAGAATCCTAAGAGTGGCGACAGAAGAACTGAAGCGTAACACTTGTGCACTTAGGATGCCTTCGCCCATAAATCGAGATGTCGTGGATCCAACGTCGGCATCCATGAAAAAGTGCTTCTCTCCGATTCAGGATAGTCTTTTTGACAACTGTCGGCCAGGCGTTGACCCTGAAATCAGGGTGAAGGTCTTCGGTGACAAGCCATCTCCGCAGGAAATAAAGACGTATCGTATTTGGAAGGCGCGGTACGACAAAATTAAAGATTATGTTCGATCGGTTGAATACTATTGCCGAGCCGGACAGGAACGATTCCCTAGTGCCGCCGCGAAATACGAATTCATACGGTTGCAGGTTATAAAGAAATTCGAATCTCCGCCAGATTGGGCGACCGCTCCTTACCGCGAACAACTCAATGGCATCATGGACGCTCTAAGGGAAATTTCGATATTGACCATTGGTGACGTGATTGGTGCCGAGGTGGAAAAAGGTATGGGCAGAGGAATGGCAGACTCCAAGAGCTCGAAACCTCTGCGAGGTAAATGTACATCACGTTTTGCAGGGCGGACGATTAGGAACCTTTCGGTTTCCGCTGGTGGAAATACCTTTATCGTTTGTCGTGATTACACTTACAAGATTACCGCGAAACAGGCAATTGAATTCCTTGACAAGCTCATTGAATCGTATGAGAAGACCAACAAGCCCGTGAAGGCAGAATTCCAAGTCGCTGCCGTGTTCAAAAGAGGCGATGCTGCACGGTTCAAAAAACGATTCATGGTGTGCAAGAATGGCTTTGTGTCCCTCAATATCCCGCGTTAAAGACAAAAGCTGTCTTTGGACGAATGTCTTTTTTTGTAATGATGCGTCATTGTCGACGCGTCATAGTTGGGTTGGTTTTGTCTTTTTCAATGTGTCTGGCCTTTTTACTTTATTGGTTGCTTGTGCTTTAATATGCGCCGTCAGCGGGACATGGTGTCCGGTTGAAAGTCGAGTAAAGGCACAAACAATGACACAAGAAACTAAACGATACTTTGAACGGTATTTCAAAATGCCGTTCGTGAAGACATTGCCAAAGACAGGGCCTTTCGGACTCCCCGTCCTGCCACGGTGTACGGAGGTCCCGAAAGGGTTGGTTTGCTTTGACGAGATTAAGCCAGAAACGAGTCGTAAGATGTTTCTGCATTGCCATACGACCGACGAGAAAATCGAAAAGCTGTGGCTCGATCCAGATCGGTACCTGGCGAAGTTCTCGGAGTTTCGTGGCATCTACCCGCCCGACTTCTCACAGTTTACCGACATGGATCCGGCCGCTTCGATTTGGAACCTCTATCGGTTGCGTGTGTTGGCTTCAATCTTTGCCGTCGAAATGCAGGTGATGCCTATTGCCACATGGAGTACTCCTGATTCCTACCCCTATACATTTGACGGTTTGCCGTTAAAGTCAATTATTGGGGTTTCAACGGTTGGGGTGTTGCGTCGGCGGGAATCGAGGGAGTATTTCGTTTCCGGGTATGCGGAAATGGTGAAGCGACTTGATCCCGAACTGGTGATCCTGTATGGCGGGAGACCTCAATTCGAGCTTCCCGGTCCTCAGACGATTTGGTTCCCGAACTCGCATTACGCATGGGCCAATGAAACGCAGATGAATCTTTTTGGAGAGGAGGACGCATATGGGGTCTGAAGGCGCTGCCAGCGGTCTCGATCCGTACATAGGGCGGAATCATGTGCCCACTAAGTACGGTTCCGAGTTCACAACCGTTCACCATAATGGGGATGTGAAGTTGATCAAAGTCGCAAACCCACTTGAGAAACCCCGCGCCCCGCTTGAAACGCGGACTCCAGGACGTGTATATGGTGTCCTTGACGAGAAAGACAGATTGGCATATATTGTAACTTACGATCAGAAAGGGCGACGGGATCGCCAGATTGATTTGCTGCATCCGCATGGTGGCATCCAGCCTCATGTTCATCCTGGGTATCATCATAATCCGGGGGAAGCGTTGAGTGTAGGCGATGAGTTGTTGCGAAGAAGATTGATGTCAGAGTGGGCCAAATACAAGAAAGGAAACCCATAGCGATGGAACTGTCTGAACTGCGAAAGATTCGAGGTGCTGATGAAAAAGGGCACTGGCGTGATCCCGAATTAACGACCGAAGATGGTTGGCGTCAGGTTCTTGTCGAGGACGGTCATATACCCTTTGTCTTGGATGATACTGAATACTTTATCTTCCCTTTGGGTTCACATCGTTACGGTATGGACTATTGGTGCGAGGCGGGTAAAAATCTCAACCCGAGGTGGTTGTTTGATTCCGAAGACGATGTGTTGTCTCGCCGTATTTTCGCTGGGAAATCAATAGCAGAACGTCTAGATGAAGTTCTTGCGTTTGAAGGAGCGTAACAATGCTACCCGATCTCCTTAAGGCCCACCAGCACCCCGACGCGCTTGTGGGCAAGACTTACGACAAGAAGTTGGCAAACGACGCCGAGCGCGTCGCGCATCTCTTCAAGCTCTACGCAGAATCGGTAGGGCCTTTTTCGGTGAGGTGAACAATGAATGCGGTTTCGATCATTGGCGTCATTACGGCTTTCAGCCTTTTGTTCTTATCCTTGTTGGCGCTCTGCGCCGAGAGGGGCGTGCATCCGCTCTGCCGTGTACGGGGTGGTTTTGGCTGTTTACCGGTTTGGGAGAAAACACTTCTATCCATCTTCGTTTCTGCGTGGATCGTCTTTGCAGGAATCAAGGACGGCACTAACGGTGTCGATCAGACAGAAGGTGACACCAACATGGTGAAGCAAGTCGACGGCGGCACTAACGTTCTCGGGGGCGTACAGGGTAGACGTTGATTGAAAAATAGGAGGGAATGTCATGCAGTTTACGTTTGTGGTAGTTGTTGAAATTATTCTTGCCCTTGCATTGGGATGTTCAAAATCATCTGTTCAAAACAACGGTTCAGCCATGAAAGGAGATGGGAAGTCGGTATTCGAGCAAAGCGGAAGGCCCGATGACTTGAAGCCGTGTTTTGACTGTATACCGGAAATGATGGTTAGAGAAGCATCGATTGCAGGTGCATACGTTAGGGAAATGTGTGACAGGATTGCTAAATTGGGCGATGCTAAAACTCGTACGAGTCTCTATCTTGAACTGGTACAAAAGGCAGTCCAGACAAGGTTTGAAAAGATTGGCAATCCCTGTGCAGGAGACTGTCTGTCAAAAAATGAGATTCATGTTCACGACACAGAGATATGTCTTTCCAATGCTCATGCCATGCTTGTGAATATAGTTGATGAAGTTTGGATGAGGCTCTATCTTGATGACGCACCAGGAGAAATCCTGTTTTCACCTTGGTTTGATGTGATTGAAAAGTTGAAAGCGGAGGAGCAGCGGTTAGGTAGAGGGGACACTGATTTGTTCAAAGCCAGAGTCGGACAAGTTGAACGACTCTTCAACCTGTTTTATCTGCAAGATCGGCGGCATGTCCCGAATCCGGAAGAACGCATCCGAATTGAAGCACGATTTCTGCAGGTTGTCGGGCGGCCATTACGAGACTGGTCGAAATAGGAGAGGTTGGGCACAAGGACGATGAACGAGAAAATGCAGGCGCAGTCTTTCCTTAAGGAGTTCTTCGACGTCATTGCCGGCAAGTCTCACGCGGAGGGTGCAGAGAACGCGGTGCGTTCCGTCGAGAACGTTCTGCGGCCTCCGCGAACTCCGTGTGAGAGGAAGATTCGGTTTGAACACTTCCACGACCGGATTGCCTCGCCGACCGTTTCGGACAGTCCTTCGCCCGCAACCCGATACTATAAGTGCCGACACAGCGTCAGAGGGGTTTTGCAATTACCTCGTGTGGGAGAAATCCTTCCTCGCAAGTATAAGGGAGGTAAGACGGACTATGGTGTTCTGTTGCCAAGAAATTCTTCAACAAATGTTCTTGCACATGAACTGGGACATGTAGTGGGGTTGAAGGACTGTTTTTCGCGGACTGTTGCCATGGAACTTATGGTCGGGGGAGATTTGCCTGTCCAAAGGGGTCTCTTTAAATGTGATGGAGAGGATTGGGGGGAAGAGACGGGAAGGGGATTCTATCCGCTTGGAGATGATGTCGAGTCGACTTTGGCATCCGTGCTTATGTTTGGATATGATAAAGGTGGAAAAGATGTACCGGCGAATTGGATTAAGGCATTATGGGAAAATGAAATTCTAGAGGAACGGGTTCGTGAAATACCGGTTGGTGCGCATTTCTTGGAACTTGACAACGGAAAGGTTTATTCAAAATGATTTTCAGAAACATGATACTGGTGGTTGCGATGACGCTCTTGTTCACATGCAAGGCATTTACGCCAGCAGAGACTAACAGTGTTCTCCAAGGAATATTACACCGAATGAGGATGGCAGGCAGTCACGATGATTGGTCTGCGAAGGTTGAGGAGGGATTTCAATCAGATGTTTTTGCCGATATGGACGCCCTGTTGTCTCAGGTGCGTAGCACTGGATGGAATTTGAGTGATAAGCGGCAGGTGTTCGATTGGTATCTTTCTACACTGGCAAGGAGCGATGTACGGTCAATGACGGATAGTGACAAGTCTCAAGCAACGGTGGCTCTTGCACATTGTTACGATTTGTCCTATACCAACGCTGTACCGTATTATCGTCGATTGGCGCAGAATCCACATGGCGTTTCTAGAAGAGATGCCATACGGCTTTATCTCAAAAGCGTAGGTGTTGGGCCTGATGCCACGTCTTTTACGGAGTCGATAATGACCAATCTCCAGACGAATACTTCCCAAGATAGATTTCAGGTTGTTCGTTTTTATACTGACATGATTTTGAAACGATTAAATGTGGGGGCCTCGGTTTCTCCTGAAATTGAAATGTTCTTTAGGAATAGGAACCTTGATGTAACGGGTGCGATGACGATCGATCGGTTCCTTGTCGCCGGCTGCGAGGGGTATGCGTATAGTTCAAATCGGTTTGAGACATCTTGTTTTGTACTTGGAAACACAAATGCCACACAAAGAATGCAAAGATATTTTACAACCGTCACCAACGAACTCATCTCCTCTGGTCGGCCGCTTCGGTGGATAAACGTCGGAGGGAACGAATGAAGGCGATTGTGATCTTGCTGGTTTTCATGGCGTGCGTTGGTTATTCGCATACTGACGCGGAAAAGTGGAGCTATGTGGATGCCATCCTCACACGTGCTTCAATGGTGGCGAGTGATGTTGACCGCGCGCCGTAGATTCTATTGGGAGGGCGGAACGGCCGACAGAAATATGTTCAATCATTGTGAGGTGATGTGAAAATGGAATCTGAGAACCGAGAGGGACTTGTTTGCCCGGAATGCGGAAGCGTTGTCGGCGAGGATGATATCAACATCCGCGCCGACTTGGCGCATTGCCGGGCTTGCGGGCTTGATTTTTCCTATGCCGGTGGGCGGTTTCTTCAAGCGTGTGAGACATGGATAGCGAAACCACCTTCAGAACATTTTGAGGTGGAGTGGAAGAAGCAGGCCGATGGCAGCGTCGGCTTGTATCTCGCCTATCGGAAGAACCGATCTGGCACCTATGGCCTTTTGATGTTCTTTGTCGCGTTTCTGGTGGTCAACATTTGTGAAACTCTGATTCAGGATGGACGGGTGGAGTTTCTTCCTGTCGTCATTGTCTGTGTGCCCCTCGTCGGGTTGTTGCTTCTTGTGAATATCAGGTTCCGGAGTATGGAAATCGCCATGGCCGACGGCAAGGTGCGTGTGTGGGTGTACTCGCTGTTTCGCGGGAAAGGGCGCGCGTTCGATTACAATGAGAAGACTCGGTTCCGTTCTCGGATAGAAATATTTAAGACCTGGCCCTATGTCGAGCAGGCACTGACTGCGATCATCTTTCGCAACGGTACGGCGAAACCCTTTGTAGTGAAGTATAATTTGTCAAAAGTGGAGGATGGGGCGTACTTGTCTACGGCTCTCACTTATGCCTTGCCGCGTTACCGGAGGGAGGTGCTCAAGCCTTGTCCCGGCAGTAGCCCAGAAGCACGGGTAGAGGCGGAGATGCGTCGGATTGTGGAGTCCCTTGCTGCGAAGGTGCGAAAACAGGTCAAATGGATGTGGGTGAAACTCTTGGCCTTGTTTGCGGTGATGGCTGCGGTACTTTTCGTGGTGAGAGTGGTTGTGGAGAGCCGGGAGAAGACGGCGCAGGAGCGACGCCATCTCGACCAGGTGGTGCGTACGTTCGCGCAAGGTGGCGACTATCGGGCCGTGGCCAGGTCGTTGCCGAAACATGTGACGACCGATTATTACGTGAGCCTTATGTCAGTGCTTGCAGACTTCGATGCCGTTGCTGCCCTCTACCGGGATTGTTCGAAGGCGGAAGGGCTTGATGTCAAGACGGCCGACGCAATCCTCGCGAAATGCGTGGCGATCACGAACGTCGTTTCCCGGGGTGCGAAGGGTTCCGTCCAGGACTGCATCCAAGCTCGCTGTAAGGCGTTGATCGAGGCCTGCCAATCGGCGAAGTCCTTCTTGGAAAAGTCGCCCGACCCGCAGAATCGCGTCAAGCTTAAGATTTCGGTTGAAACAAAGGTGTCTGAAAAGTTGCAAAAGTCGAACCAGTGACGGTTCGAAAAATTGCAAAAGTCGTACTGATGAGGGCCTGAAAAGTTGCAAGTTGACATTCTTTGAGAGAAATGGTATTATTATTGCAAATTATTTTTGAAATGTTTTCATGGAACTACAACGTAAATTCTATCGTTATTTGCTGAACTGGAAGGCCGTTCATCAACATGAATGCTTGTTGGTGAGGGGGGCGCGCCAGATTGGGAAAACCTATATCATTGAGAAATTTGCACGAGAAAACTATACGAATTTCATCGCGCTGAATTTTGCGATTGATCCAACTGCCTGTGAAATCTTTGAAGGGAGTTTGACGGCGGAAGACATCTATCGCCGTATTTCGGCTTTTGTCCCCGATGTGAAGCTCATTCCTGGAGAGACGTTGATTTTTCTCGATGAGATCCAGGAGTGTGCGAATGCCAGGACGGCGCTTAAGCCTTTGGCCTTGGATGGCCGTTATGATGTCGTGGCGACGGGGTCGCTTTTGGGCATCAAGTACAAGAACAAGAGAAGCCGTCGAAAACATGAACCGCGTTCCATTCCCGTGGGTTATGAACGTTCTGTGGTGATGTACGCCCTTGACTTTGAGGAGTTCTTGTGGGCAAAGGGTGTTTCGCAAGAAGCGCTTTTGGTGTTGCGGGGATATTTTGAGCGCCAAGAGGCTGTCCCCGAAGTTGTCAATCGCAAGTATCTCGATTTGCTTCGGGAGTATTTGATTGTCGGAGGAATGCCGGCCGTGGTGAAGACGTACGCCGAGGAGAGGCAGTTCGGTTCCATACAGGAAGAACAGGAAAAGATTCTCACGGCGTACATCGATGATATTCACAAATATGCCGATACGACAGATGTGCCGAAGATCGAGAACTGCTATCGTGCCATTCCGCGGATTCTTTCCAAGGAGAATCACAAGTTCAAATATGCCGATATCGAGAAGGGCGGAAGTGAACGTAAGTTCGGTGCATCGGTAGGATGGTTGATCGATGCGTCGTTGGCACTGAAGGCGGAGGATGTTTCGGTTGCGGAGATTCCGCTTGCTGCGCATGTGATTGACGATCGCTATAAATTGTATTTGTCCGATGTCGGGCTTTTGAGTGCAATTTTCGGTTTGGAATTCAAACGCCTCCTTTTCAGCGGTCAATTGACGGGAAATGCCAAAGGCGGGCTTTATGAGAATTTCCTTGCGGCGGAACTGAAAAGCAAGAACTATCCTCTCCGTTATTTCAAGACCGAGAATGGAGCAAGCGAGATTGAGTATGTTCTTGAGCGAGACGGCGGCGTGGTGCCGGTCGAGGTCAAGGCGGGAAACGGGGCAACCATTTCGCTCAATGAATTCCTAAAGGCAGAAAATGTACCTTATGGGTATAAATTCATTGAGGGGAATGTGGGGAAAATCGGAAAGAAGGTGTCTCTCCCACACTATATGGCGATGTTCATTTGACAGTTGACCGATGAATGCGATTGTTTGAGAGGCGAAATCAAGAAAAGGAGCAACGAGAATGAAGAGGTGGCGCATTGGCTTGGTTGGTTTGGCTTTGGGGATTTCGGGTCTTGCGATGGGTGGACCGATTCCGTTTGTGGCGGAGTTGCCGGTTTCGTTCGGTGCCGATTCGAAGGGCGGGAACAAGCTTGACGGCACGTTCCTCGGTGCGCGGGTGTATGCACGCGAATTGAACCGGCACGAAATCTATCTGCTGTCTCGGCAGGTCGATGCGAACATCTCGACGAACGCGCTCGTCTGGCAGGGCGTGCCGACGGTTGGCGAGACGAATGCCGTCATCAAGGCGGCGGACTTTGCGAACGGGTTTACGTTCGCGTGCTGGGTGAACCTTCAAAAGGCGGGGGGGCGTCTATTCGACAACGCCACGCCCGGCGGGAAGGACGGCATCATCATCGACACCTGGCCCGACGCGCCGCGTTTCCTGCTGGCGGGCAACAGCACCACGGCCCTCAACCATCCGACGGCGTTTGCGCTGGGCGAACCGCAGTGCCTCGTGGCGACGTGTGCGAAAGACGGCACGCGCGCGATGTGGTTGAACGGTGTACGCCACGAACCGCTCGCGCGTGCTTCGCATTCGCCGCAAGGTACGGACGCGCTCTTCTATCGGCAGCCGGCGGAACTCTGGACGCAGGCATTGCCAGTCGGCAACGGCCGCCTCGGCGCGATGGCGTTCGGCAGTGTCGAAACGGACAGCCTGCAGCTGAACGAGAACACGATCTGGACGGGAGGTCCGCTCGCGACCGTCACGGAGGAGATGACGCGCGAGCAGGTGCTGAAGGCGCGCGAGCTCGTCTTCGCCGGCAAGGCGGCGGAAGGTTCGGCGCAATTGCCGAAGAATTTCCGGCAGACGTCGAAGTACCAGCCGTTCGGCGATCTCGTGATTCAGAACATTCTGCCCGAGGGCGAAACGGTCGACTACGAGCGGTCGCTGTCGATGGATGACGCGATTGCACGGACCACGTTTACGCGTGCCGGCATCACGTTCTCCCGCGAGGTCTTTGCGAGCTTTACGGACGATGTGGTCGAGTATCATCTTGCCAGCGATACGCCCGGCATGATCAGCTTCGAGGCGACGCTCGTTTCGCCGCACGAGGTTCCGTGCACGATAGAGGAAGGTCTGCTCGTGGTGCGGGGAACGACAGAAGAGGCCCCCCGCGCACGCACGACGGCGTTGGCGTTCGAAGGCGTGGCGGCGGTGCGGACGCAGGGTGGTACGGTTTCGGTGGCGGACGGGAAGATCGTCGTGACCGGTGCCGATCAGGCGACGGTCTTCGTTTCGATTGCGACGAACTACAAGAATTTCCGCGACCTCTCGGTCGACCCGGCGAAGAAATGCCGCGCGGCGCTGACGGCGGCGATGAAGGTGCCGTATGCGGCGGCGAAGAAGGCGCACACCGCGTTCTATCGCGCGCAGGCCGACCGCTGCACGCTCACGCTGGGACGCACGTCCACGCCGAACGAGCCGACGGACGAGAAATTGCGTGCCTTCGCGAAGACGGACGACCCTACGCTTGCGGCGCTCTATTTCCGCTATGCGCGCTATCTGATGATCTCGAGTTCCCAGCCCGGTACGGAACCGATCAATCTGCAGGGCATCTGGAACAAGGAGATGACGCCGCCGTGGCGTTCGAACTACACGCTCAACATCAACCAGCAGATGTACTACTGGCCGGCGGAAGCGGTGGGGCTCGGCGATCTGGTGGAGCCGATGTGGCGTCTCTGCGACGAGCTGGCGGTGACGGGCGGCGAGTATGCGCGCAAGGTCTATGGCGCCGAGGGCTGGACGGCCCATCACAATTCGGATCCCTGGCGGGTGGCTTCGCCGTGCGGTCCGCAAGGGTGTGGCCTGTGGCCGACGGGCGGTGCGTGGGTTTCGATGCACATCTGGTACCACTGGCTCTATACGCACGATCGCGACTTCCTCGCGGGACACTACGCGACGCTGAAGGGTGCGGCGGACTTCCTCTTGTCGTATCTCGTGCGCGATCCGCTCACGAACAAGCTCACCGTCTGTCCCTCGATCTCGCCGGAGAACGCACCGAAGAGCCCCGATTGGCCGCGGACGCTCACGCACGGTTGCGCGATGGACCATGCGATTGTGCGCGACCTCTTCGCGGCGGTGGCGGAAGCGACCGAAATCCTTGGTGGAGATGCGGCCTACGCGAAGAAACTGCGCGAAACGGCGGCCGCCGTCGAGTCGCTTCACATTGGCCGCTGGGGACAGCTTCAGGAGTGGACGCAGGACCTCGACAATGAGAACGACCAGCATCGTCACACGAGCCATCTTTATGCGCTCTATCCGTCGAATCAGATCACGCCCGAAACGCCGGATCTTTTCAAGGCCGCGCGGGTGTCGCTCGAACATCGTGGCGACGAGTCCACCGGTTGGGCACTTGCGTGGCGCATGAACCTCTGGGCGCGATTGGGCGATGCCGAACATTCGTATCGCTTCTTCCGGCAGATGATGCGTCCGATGGGCGACTATAACGGCTATCACGAACGCGGTGGCACCTATGACAATCTCTTCGATGCGTGTCCGCCGTTCGTGATCGACGGCAACTTCGGCTGTCTGGCGGGCATGCTTGAAATGCTGCTGCAGACGAATCGCGGGTCCATCGATCTTCTACCTGCGCTGCCGCAGGCGTGGTCGGAAGGCCGTATTACGGGCTTGCGTGCGCCCCACGGTTTTGTGATCGAGATGGTCTGGATGGACCATCAGCTCATTTTGGCGCGGATCAAGTCCGAACTCGGTGAACCGTGCACGGTGCGCTACGCCGGCAAGCTCATCACGTTCGCCCTCAAGAAAGGGCAGACGGCCGTGTTGACGCGCGAGGATTTCTCCGAGAAGAAACTCCACGAGACGGCGGCGCACTTCTGGGAGACGCGTCCGCTTGCGCAGGGTGGCGGCTTTACCTGGTCGATGACGACGCGCCTGGGCGATATGCTCAAGGAGGCGGAATTGCTGTTTGGTCCGCGTGATCGCAGCTGGACGATCCTCGGAGCGGAAATCCGCACGGATGAACACGGGGTGCCGCAGAACTGGTTCCCGGGCTATCCGGCACGTCAGGACATCGTTCTTCAGGTCGTGCCGCCGGCGGATAGGAACCGCAACGAGGCGGCGTACCAGCTCGCGCACGAAGTGGTGCATGTCTTGGCACCGCATCCGGGGTCGCGCGCAACCGTGTTGGAAGAGGGGGTCGCTACCTGGTTCGCCGCGTATTACACGCGGAAGGCGAAGGGTGTTGAAATCAAGAGTTCGCTCGACGCGTATCGTCAGGCGCATGCGCGGGTTGCGCAGCTGCTGGCGCGCGACCATCAGGCGATCCGCAAATTGCGCGCGGTGGAACCGTCCTTCAGCCGGATGACGGCTGAGACGTTCAAGATCGCCGAAGTGACCGCGACGGCGGAAGAAATCGCCGCCCTGCTCGCGCCGTTCGTACGGACGAATCCGTAAGGCCAAGGAGGAGAATATGGTGGTGAGCACGTACAAGGTGATGTTGGGATTGGGGTGTGCGCTTCTGATGGGGGAGTACGCCGAAGCCGCCAAGGTCTATCCGGCGCAGCCGGGCGACGATCTTGCCGCCGTGGTGGCTTGTATCCGTGCCGAGAGGGCGGGGACGAAAACGCCTTGCGTACTTGAACTCGCAGAGGGCGTCTATCCGATGCCTCAGACGCTGGAACTCGACGCGCGCGACGATGGTTTGACCATTCGTTCCCGCGCTGGCGTGCGAGCGGTGTTGGACGGCGGTGCGCGCATCACCGGCTTCAAGCCGTTCCGCGACGGCATCTACGTGGCCGACGTGTCGCGCCTCCCGTTTGTGCGCGAGCCGTTCGCGTGCTATGGCGGCATCGGTGTGATGAACGATCGCAACCTCGTCATCGACCTCTACCGTGACGGCGAGCCGCTCGTCGTCGCGCGCGAACCGGACGTCGGATTCTTCAAGACGGGGAAGGTGTGGAACAACACGAAATTCATCTTCGAAAGTCCCGATCTCGAGAAACTCGGCGTTCGCGGCGAGCGGGGACTCTTCGCCACCGGCTACTGGCGCTGGATCTGGGCAGACGCCTCATTCACGCTCGAATCGATCGAGGGCACGCCGACGCCCCGTTGGCAGCTTGACGCGCAGGGCGCGATGACGGGGGCTTATTCCTATCGCAATCTTCAGCCGAACATGCCGTTCTTCGTGTGCAATTCGCTCAAGTTCCTCAACCGCGATTGCGAGTGGGTGCTTGATCGCGCGAACGCGAAAGTGTATGTGAAGGGTCGTCCCGATGCCGAGTACGTGCTCACGGCGGTGGCGGGGCCGATCCTGCATGTGAAGGATGCGTCCGGCGTGTGCGTGGAAGGGGTCCATTTCCGTTATGGACGCGGCAATGGCGTGGAGGTGCAGAACTGCCGCGGCTTCGTCTTTCGCGACAACGTGGTCGAGAGTTTCGGCGGTACCGGTGTGGTGTGCTCGGGGGGCAAGGACTGCGCGCTCGAAGGCAATTCCCTTCACACCTTCGGCTACAAGGCCGCGATCTTGAACGGCGGCAACCGGACGACGCTCACGTCGAGCGGGTGCGTGTTCGCAGATAACGAGGTCACCGACACCGGACGCTCCCGTCGTACCTATTCCCATGGCGTCGCCATCGGCGGGTGCGGCGTCGCGGTGCTGCGCAACTACTTCCACGACTTGCCGTCGAGTTCCATCAGCATGGGCGGTAACGACCATTTGATCGCCTCGAACATCACGGCGCGCGTGGTGCTGGAAAGCGAAGACCAGGGCGGCATCGATACGTTCGGCAATCCGTTCTATCAGGGCAACCGCGTCATCCACAATGTCTGGCGGGATATCGGATGCGTGTCGTCCGGTTTCGCCGTCGATTTCGGCAAGGCAGGTGTGCGTCTTGATGATCAGATCAGCGGCTTCTACATCTACGGCAATCGTTTCGACAACTGTTCGCGCGGAAAATTCGGTGGCGTGCAGATCCACGGCGGACGCGACAACGATGTCGTCAACAATGTCTTCACCCGCTGCAAGTGGGCGGTGTCGTTTTCGCCCTGGCCCATGAACCGCTGGCACCAGTTCTGGTATCCGAAGTGCAAGAGTCCGGAATCCGTCAACGTGTTCTCCGACATCTGGAAGCAGCGCTACGGCGATCTGATGCGTCTCAAGGACATGCCGAACGTCAACCGTATCACCCGCAATGTGGTGATCGGCGCGGAGGCGCTGACCAATGGACGCTGCAAGGGCGAGGCGGTGCTGACGGGCAATTTCGAACTCCCGGCTGGCGCGCCGCTCGACTATTCGAAGCTGCCGGGTTTCGATCCGCTGCCGCCGGAATCCGCGCTGGGACCGAACCGTACGCGTTTTGCGCCGCGCCGTCCGACCACGGAGAAGATTTTCAAGGGTGGTCTGTGGAAGACGTTCACCTATGACCAGCCGAACCGGCTGCCGATCGTCGTGAGCGGCGAGAGCCGTTGTGAGAATGCCCGTGCAGAAGACTACTGCATCTACCTCGACATCTGGCATCCCGACGGTTCCAACACCTGGTGTGTCCGTTTCCCCTGGCAGCAGGGTACGCACGGCTGGGAAGCGGTCAAGGGCGCCTATGTGCCGAACAAGCCGGTGAGCAAAATCGAGATGCACGTTTTTCTGAGGCGTGGTACCGGCCGGGCGGAATTCCGCGCGCTTTCTCTGGAACGGCGTGAAAGTACGGGCGAGAGGTTCAATGAAATCCGGCGCTGCTGGCGTCCTTTCGAAAACGTCGACACGGTCACCTGGGAATCGTTGGAAGGCGGCAAGCTGGTGAAGCGCGAGCGCCGCGAACCGAGCACCTACGGCGAACCACCGTCCTCGGTGCCGTCTGCAGGCTTTGCGGTGTGGACGGCAGATTCGATGCGGAAGGTGACGCCGCTGACCTTCCCTACGGCCACCGAAGTTGCGGCGCCTCGGGCTGTGGCGCTTGAACTCGCGTGCCGCGAACGTGAAAGCTTCCAGGTGCAGATCAGCTGCGGTGCCGCAGCCGAATGGAAGTCCGGTGACGTGCAGCTGCCGGTGTTGAAGAACGCACGCGGCGAGGTGCTGAAGGGCGAATTCAAGTGGGAACGCGTCGGTTATGTGGCGCGTGAACCCGGCTATTGCAAACACGTGTGCGGGGTGGACGATCGCGAGGTCTGGCTGCCCGATCCG
>JAZUGW010000197.1:0-6764 GCA_045641465.1 Kiritimatiellia bacterium
GCGTCTCGATCCGGGTGACGGGCGCATCCATTGCGCACGTGAATTCAAGGTGTGGGAAGGCGGCGGCGAATACAATGTCGTGCGCGGTCTGCGTCGCTGCTTCGGATTGAAGACGACCACCGTGACGGCCTTTGCCGAAAATCCCGTGGGCCGTCTCGTCGAGGATTTCATGCTGCAGGGCGGTGTGGACGTGAGCCACATCAAGTGGGTGCCGTTCGACGGCATCGGCCGCACCGTGCGTAACGGCCTCAACTTCGTCGAGCGCGGGTTCGGCTGCCGCGGCGCGCGTTCGTGTGCGGACCGCGGACTCACGGCGATTTCCCAGCTCAAGCCGGGCGACATCGACTGGGACCAGCTCTTCGGCCGCGAAGGCGTGCGCTGGTTCCATACGGGCGGCATTTTCGCCGCGCTTTCGGAAACGACGGCCGAGGTGGCGATTGAAGCCCTGAAGGCCGCGAAGAAATACGGCACCGTGACGAGCTACGACCTCAACTACCGGGCGTCGCTGTGGAAGTCCATCGGGGGACAGGCCCGCGCGCAGGAAGTCAACCGCGAGATCGCGAAGCATGTGGACGTGATGATCGGCAACGAAGAGGACTTCACGGCGGCGCTGGGCATTGCGGTCGAGGGCGTGGACGCCAACCTGACCACGCTGCCGATCGAGGGCTTCCGCAAGATGATCGAAAAGGCCGTCACCATCTATCCGAACTTCAAGGCGGTGGCGACGACGCTGCGCAGCGTGAAGAGCGCGACGGTGAACGACTGGAGCGCGCTCTGCTGGTACAAGGGCGAACTGCACGAGAGCGTCAAGCGTCCGGGTCTTGAGATCTATGACCGCGTAGGTGGCGGCGACTCGTTCGCGAGCGGCCTCATCTA
The DNA here is from genome assembly GCA_045641465.1 of Kiritimatiellia bacterium. GTDB lineage: Bacteria > Verrucomicrobiota > Kiritimatiellia > RFP12 > UBA1067 > RUG572. The sequence continues at coordinate 877 of JAZUGW010000197.1, forward strand.
CGGCTTTCTCACGTTCAACGATGCGCAGAAGGCCGTTGAGTACGGTGCGGCGCATGGTGCACTCGCGATGACGACGCCGGGTGATACCTCGATGGCGACGAAGGCCGATGTCGAAAAACTCGTGGGCGGCGCTTCCGCACGCGTCGATCGCTAACGCGGAAGGTCCGCATGATCTCGCGCGACCTCAAGCTCTACTTCTTTCTCGTGTGCATCCCTGCGGTGCTGCTGACGGGGGTGGGGCTTGTTCAGTTGCATAAAATCGCCGAAGGACGGCGCGCGGCGTCCGTCGTGGCGCGTACGGGCGTGATCGAACGCATTCAGACCGAACTGCGCGAGGCGTTCTTCGACGAAGAGAAGTCTGAAGAGGCGAGTTCGCCCGAGGCTCGCCGCAAGGCCTTGCTGGAGGCGCTCGCGAAAACGCCGGGGGTCGCTCAGCCCGAGGGGGCGTTCACCTGGCGGGTGAAGGGAACGGAAGTCGATGTTTGGAGTTCCCCGCACATTCCGATTGAGGTTTTGAATGCGATCGCCCGGCTTCGCACGATGGGCGAGTGGGGAACAGCCCCCAAGAACCGCAAGAAGCCGCCGATGGCCGGCGTGCGGTTGTTTGACGATCATCCCGTTGTGTGGGTGCGCGACGGCAAGCGGAATGGATGCGTCTGCGGTGTCGTTTTCGCAGACGACCCTGTGGTGCCGGACATCCTGGCGCGGGCGTTGTGGCCTGTGGGGCTGGCGCTTGGCGTGCTGTTGGCGGGCATTCTTTCGGCGGGGACGATTCTGCTCGTACGGGCGGCGGCGAAAGCACGGCGCGACGATCGGATGAAGACGACGTTTCTTTCGAATGCGTCGCATGAACTCAAGACGCCGTTGGCGGGGATCGGCTTGTGGACGGACCTTTTGAAAAACGGACGTCTCGCGTCCGACCGCGCGGCGCACGCCTACGACATCATCTCGGCCGAGAACGCGCGCATGGTGCGTCTCGTTGAAAATCTGCTCGACTTTTCGCGGCTTGAACAAGGCCGCCGCCGCTATGTGTATCGCGATCTCGACCTGGCGGCGCTTGCCGCCGACACGGTTGATCTCGTACGGGGCGATTTTGCGGCGCACGGACTCACGCTGACGTGTGCGGAGGCGGTCGTGGCGCGGGCGGATGCCGATGCGACGAAGCAGATCCTCGTCAACCTGCTCGGCAATGCCGCCAAGTATGCGGCGGCCGACGGGCCGGTGGAAGTTGCCGTGTCGCGCGACGATGCATGCGTGCGCGTGGCGGTACTTGACCGGGGACCCGGACTTTCCGCCGAGGCGCGTGCGCACGTCTTCGAGCGTTTCTGGCGGGCGGAGACCGCGCTCACGGCCGAGACGGGCGGACTGGGGCTGGGCCTGTCGATTTCACAGGCGCTGGCGCAGGATATGGACGGTCGGTTGACAGTGGCGGCGCGTGCGGGCGGCGGGTGTGTCTTTACGCTGGAACTGCCGGCGGCGGAGAATTTCAATCAGAGAAAACAGGAGAGCGGAAAATGAAGAAGTTCGGATGCGGTATCGGTTGGATGGCGCTGGTCGGCGTGGCGATGGGGATTTCTGTGCAGGCGGCGCCGTTGCGGTGGCCCGAGGTGACGACGTCGATGAAGCCGTGGGCGATCAACTGGTGGATGGGCGGCGCCGTCGACGAAGCGGGCCTTGAGAACCAGTGCGCGGAAATGGAACGCGCGCATTTCGGCGGCTTCAATGTGGTACATGTCTACAACGACTTCCACAATCGCGCGCGCGCCGCCGGACAGACGCCGTATGTGCCGGATGAGAAGTGCCGCGTGTTCATGTCCGACGACTGGCTGGCGGCCTGGAACATGGCCGTGCGCATTGCGCGCAGCCATCGCCTCGACGTAGACCTCTCGATGTGCGGCGGCTGGTGCTTTGGCGGTCCGTGGGTGACCAAGGAAGACGCGGCCTCCTCGCTCGTCAAGATCCACATCCCGGGACCCGGCGGTGAAGGGTATCACATCGACCCGTTCTCGGCCACGGCGATGCGCCATCACATCGACCGGTTCGAAGCCGCATTCGGCCAGGACGGCACGGCGGAGCGTCCCCGCGGGTTCTATCACGACAGCTTCGAATACTACGGCGCCAAGCCGAAGCACGGCGAGAACATTGACGAGGCGGAACTCGCCTGCTTCAAGGTGTGGACCGACTGGTGCCGCGAGAACGGCTATCTCACGCGCCAGCAGGCGCACGGGTCGCCCGCGAACTGGCTCGACATCTATGCACAGGCGTCCGTGCCGGAAACGGAGATGTTCGGTCGCAAGGACAAGAACCGCGACATTCTGCTGTCGAAGTTCGCGTCCTCCGCCGCGCACATCACGGGTACGAAGCTCTGCTCGGCCGAGGCGTGCACGTGGGTCGACGAACATTTCTGCGAGAAGCCGAAAGACGTGAAGATGATGCTCGACCAGATGTTCCTTGCCGGCATCAACCACATCTTCTACCACGGGCTCAACTATTCGCCGGTGGATACGCCGTGGCCGGGCTGGTGCTTCTTCGCGTCGCTGCAGATGAATCCGCGCAATCCGCTCTGGCGCGAAGTGGTGACGCTGAACGACTATGTGATCCGCTGCCAGTCCATCTTCCAGACGTGGCATCCCGACAATGATCTGCTCGTGAAGTGGGATCCGGACGAATACCGCAAGGCGAAGCCGGGCAACATGGGCCGCTTCATGACGATCCACAACGGCGACGTGTGGTTCCATCCGACGCCGACGGGCAAGCGCGCGCGCCAGCTGTGGGCGGATGGCTATCAGTTCGACTTCGTGAGCGACCGCCAGTTGAAGGCGAATCCGAAACTCTGCGCGCGTCTCGACGTGACGAAGGCCAAGCCCTCGCCGTTTGCGAAGGCGAAGACGGGGTTGATGTCCACGCGCTGGACGAAAGACGGCACCACGCTCTACTTCGTCGTAAACCATAGCGGCAAGACGCGCGTCCTGACCGGCGACTTCGTGGCGATGGACCCGATGACGGGATCCATCGGCCGCGAAACGCGTCGCGTGCTGCCGCATTATGCGTCCGTTTTCGTGTCGGGGAAAGTCGAGGTGGCAGAAGAGACCAACCCGCAGCCGGTGCTTCCGCTCGCGTGTGCGTCCTGGCGTGTGACGCCGGTGGCGGGCGGTCCGGCGCTGCCGCCGGTTACGAACCTCGTGCAGCTGGCAAGCTGGAGCAAATGGGATGAAGCCTTTGCGGGTACGATGCGCTATGAAACGACGTTCGATGCGCCCGGGGCGGTCGATCGGGCGTGGGAACTCGATCTCGGCGACGTGCGTGAAGCGGCCCGTGTGTGGCTCAACGGACAGAACCTCGGGTGCTGTCTCGTGCCGCCGTATCGTGTGCGCATTCCGGCGGGCATTCTGCGGGCGAAGGGCAACGACCTCGTGGTGGAGGCGACGAGCCTCGGGGCGAACCGCGTCCGCCACATCTATCGCACGAACGGCGTGTGGAAGAAGTTCGCCGACTACAATTTCTACAACTACGACTACAAGAAGTTCAATGCCGACAAGTGGCCCGTGCGGTCGTGCGGCCTGCTGGGTCCGCTGTCCCTGCGCGAGCCGGGCGTACAGCAGTCGGCGAGTCCCCTCAAGCCGTAAACGCTGGAAGGAGCTCGGCGTCGGGTAAGGCCGTAGGGAATCGCCGATCTTCACCGCGTCACAATTATTTCCATTTTCCATTTGACATACCTACCGGTAGGTATGTATAATATGCGCACTTTTTTTTCGCTTTCAAACCCACGACATGGCACGAAGTACTAAAGAAGAGGCTGAAAAGACGCGCACGCGCATCCTTGCGAGTGCGCTGGATTTGTTTGCCCAGAAGGGGTATGAGCACACGACGTTCACCGATGTTGCGGCGCAGCTCAAGCTGACGAAAGGGGCGGTCTACTGGCATTTCGCGTCGAAGGAGGCGCTTCTGAGGGCGCTCGTCGACGAAATGTTCACGCGGTTTGAACGGGAAATCGCCGCGCTGATGCCGAAGGAGGAGCTCACGTTCCTGGCGGTGGCGGAGATGCTGGTGACGAACGCCGAGCGGATTGTGTCCGACCCGAAGCGGACGTCGTTTTTCATGTTGATGAAGACGCAGGTGCGGTGGCGTGACGCGTCGATGGCGAGCGTACGCGAAGAGCTGCTCACGAACAAGCGGTTTGGTCCGTACCACGCGCTCCTGCGGGCCATTGACAACGACGTGCGGGCCGGGCGAATACGGGCGAATGTGAACGCCCAGGAAGTGGCGGCGGCGTGTCTGGCGGCTTGGGAGACGCTGATTCAGTGGCGGATCGACGGTTTCTTGAAATGCGACTTGCGCAGTACGTTGACCCATTCCTATGCTGGTGTATGGGCGCAGATTCAAATGAAGTAAAATTTAAAGGAGAATGAGAAAAATGGTAGAAAATGAGACAAAAGGTTCAGCGATCGGGTCGATTATCGGCACGGTGGTGTTGGCGGGCGTCTGCGGTGCGGCGGGGTGGATTGGCCGCGGGCTGGTGCCGCAGAAGGACGCGAATGCGATGCAGCAGCAGGCGATGCCGCCGGTGTCGGTGGCCGTGAAGCCGGTGGAGATGCGTCCGTACAATCTGCCGGAGCGCTATGTGGCGCACGCCGAAGCTGTCCAGGAAGTCGACCTGCTACCGCAAGTGGACGGCTACATCAAGGAAATCAAATTCAAAGAAGGCGACACCGTGAAGGAGGGCCAGCTCCTCTACGTGCTCGACGACGAACGCTATCAGGCCGTGGCGAACCAGAAGCGCGCCGACCTCGAGGCGGCGAAGGCCGACCTGGAAGCGGCGAAGGCCGAAACGCGGCGTGCGAAGCGCTACTGGGATCGTATGCAGAAGGCGGACGCGCGCGGTATCACGCAGAAGGAACGCGATGACGCGGAAGCGGGCGCTGAAAAGTCCGCCGCCGCCGAGGAGCGTGCGCTCGCGGCCGTGACGCAGGCGAAGGCGAACCTCGTGGTGGCCGAGTACGACCTCAAGAAGGCGAAGGTGTTCGCGCCGATTTCGGGCCAGATCGGTAAGACGACCGCGCATGTGGGCGACTACGTGGCGCCGTCGAAGGGCGCGCTCGCGCACATCATGCAGATCGACCCGATCCGCGTGACCTTCCCGCTCACCGACCGCGCGTACATCGGCTGGCGCGAGGCGGAGAAGAAGGGCGGCAACGAAGGCTACCGCATGCGCCTCTTGCTGCCGGACGGTAGCGAGTTCAAGGGCGAAGGTACGTGGGACTTCGACGACAACCAGATGAGCCGCGAGACCGCGACGATCATCATGCGTCTGTCGTTCGCGAACCCGGACCGCCTGCTCGTGCCGAACAGCTACTTGACGCTGCTGGCGGACAAGAAGAAACCCGCGCCGGTCGCGAGCGTGCCGCAGCAGGCGGTGGTCGACCTCGCGGGCGGCAACCAAGGCGTGTACGTGCTGGACGAAAAGAAGATGACCGTGGAGCAGCGCGTGGTGAAGACGCGTGAGACGTTCGCGGGCTGGACGCCGATCTCGGGCGTCAAGGAAGGCGAAAAGGTCGTTATTTCCGGCGTGTCCAAGCTTCATCCGGGCGCGAAGGCCGTGGTCGTGAAGCCGACGGACAACGATGACTTGAATCCGAAGTACGTGCCGCCGGTGAAGTAAGTTCCGGTCGGAAAGGTCCTGAAGAATGAAGATTTCAATTCGAAAGTCGATCGACGAGATCAAAACGTTTTCGCGTACGTTCATCGAGCGTCCGCGATTCGCGATGGTCATTTCGATCCTGTTGACGATCGCCGGTTCAATGGCGATCTTCACGCTGCCGATTTCGCAGTATCCGCGTCTGACGCCGCCGACGATCCAGGTGAGCTACAACTACCCGGGCGCGAATGCG